>JAHFGO010000111.1 GCA_023247385.1 Candidatus Omnitrophota bacterium
CTTAACACTATAAAGCAGATCTTTTAAACCTAAAAACACATTAAAACTGACTCTTTTAATCTTTTTCAAGCTCCGAGGAAGGGGGGTACGATCTATCTTCCCATTCCCGAATAAAAATAAAAAAGGTCTTGACAATTACAGTTGTATAGTGTATACTACAATAAGTAAGACAGTATAAAAGGAGACGCGATGCTTTTGCTTTTACCGTATGCAGAGGTTAAACCGCACCAGGCGGTCAGGATTCTCGAAGAAGAGTATGGTCACAGGCTTACCACGTCGGTGATCCGCAAGTGGGATAATATGATCCTCAGTAAGACCGGGCATAGAGAAAGAAAGAACAGTGAAGCCCGGTTCTATGATACCAAGGATATCCTCACCTTCAACGCGATAGCTGTGCTACGCAGCCTCGGGTATAGTATAGAGGATACGCGTCGGATTATAGAAGACCTGCTGGCTGGCAAGGGCAATAAGGCGGTCATACCGCAGTTAAAGAGCTACGTAGAGAAGCAGATTAAAGGGCTTGATCAGCTGGAAGCCTTTATGAAGTCGGGGTTCAAGAAGTAAGGGTTTTTTTTGTCCACTGGGTTATATGTTGTAGAAGATAGTGTATAAGTATCAGCGCGGTAGCAATATTTTTTTGGCTCAAACTGTAAAAATTAAAATAATGGAGGTTAAGATGGTCACAGCGTTGAAGGTGGAGCGGGTACGCAAGGGTATTGACCAATACCGCCTTGCAGGGTTAGTAGGCATTAGCCAGACGGAGCTGTCCCACTATGAGACTGGGCGGCGCAGGTGTCCGGCAGATCTTAGGTATAGAATTTCAGAGGCACTACAAGTGCCAGTGGGTATCTTGTTTCCAGCTGAAACAAAACAGTAATATAAGGAAGGAGGGGGTAATGAGGGTTAACGTGAATGTGAGGTTGCTTAAAAGGTTCTTGGTCGCGCCCAAACGGATACAAGCTTAAAATTAACGAAAAGGGGAGGATAACAAATGACTAGGTGGGATGTGTTAAAGAAGATAATGTTTTCGGCAAATGAGAGAAAGGCTCTCGGTAAGGCGTGGGCTCTTTTCTTTTTCATAGTTCTTAGCGGCAAGAAGGATAATAAAGTTTTTACCGGCCCTGATGAGCTAAAAAAGGTATTAGAGGAACCGTTAAGCACAATCAAAAAGTGGAGAGACGTTTTGGTTGCAAATAAGGTGATTACGGTTATACCCGGCAAGCTTTCTATGACACTAAGCTTGTTACCGCCGTATGATGCCTTACTTACTTGCGAGATGGATGATCTCACGGAGATAAAGTTAAAGTCAGATCCTGCTGCAAAGCGTGTGCTCGATAGGGTGACGGCTTATGGCAATATGTCACTTTTCCCAGTAGTGGTTGAGCTTGCCGACAAGCTCAATAAGATAGAAGCCAAATTAAGTTAAGGCATCGTTACGTGAAAACAGAGATTAAGAACAAATATAGCGACGCGGATATATATGCACAGCCGGTCTGTGACCCCATCCCCAAGAAGGATTTTATAAGTTATCTTCGGGCTGGGGCAAGAACTATTTTCTCCGAGAAAGAAGTGCAGCTGGACGTCAACCTTTCCTATATACGTATTATGGAAGCGTATCTCAAGAAATATGGTATCGAGAGTGTGGTTCCTGGCGAAGACTTCTTTTCTGAGCTGTGGGTCCGGATGATGGAAGACGGGGGATACTGCGACAAAACTTATAGCATCCACACCAGGAAGAAAGTTGCACGAGACATGCGGAAGATCGTAAACGAGTATTTCCTGTCCAAGAAACTAACCAAGAGAAGAGTGTTGCTTGATGTGGAGATGGGCCGATATAAACGTTTCTTCAACCTGACAAAGATAAGCCGGGATGCGATAAAATGGTTTGAGGAGAACGGGAAGGTTGTAAGAGCATTTCCGGTGTATATCAACAATGGTAATAACGGCATAAATACTACCAACACCAGTGATATGGTAATTAAAACTATACATAGCATAACTAATCGGAAGCTGCTCCCTGTTACCATTTCTCAAAAAATATATGCAGCAATGCGGCTTTTAGATATTATAGGTAAGAAAGGCTTTGAAGACGTTACTCCTGACGATGTTAAAAAATTTCGAGAATATTGCAATACTAGTAAGATGAAGAAAAAAGATGACTACACTGTGGATGCAGCAACCTTCTTTATCAATATTCAGGGGCAAGGTTTTATTATAAACAAACCATTTGCGAATGTATCGTTAAAAAAGACTTCCAATTCTGTACGCCAGGATTTTATAGGCAAGGAAAACATAGATAAGTTGAAGGATTTATCGACAGTAGATTACAACGATAAGATAAGCGTGAGAGACAGATGCATGGCATTAGTGGCATACGATCTGACTTTGCGTATCGGGGGTTTTCTAATGTTGTCTCTTCCAGATTTGCATAAAGGTACTGATGACGAGTGGTGCACACGCCTAAGATCTGATATTCAGAAAGGAACAAAGGAAGAGGATATAATGTACTTCTTCTTTCCCGAAACTAAGGAGATATTAGAGAAATATCTTGCCGTAAGAGATAAGTTTCACCCTAAAACTGATCGTCTTTTTGTATCAAATACCGGAGGAGCCTTAGGGCAACAGCATTGCCGTAGGCAATTTAATAAGCTCTGCAAAGAGCTGGGCATAAAGACATACTACGGCAATAAAGCTACACCGCATCATTTGCGTCATTCATTTGCAACGTTGAATATTGCACCTCTGGGATTAGCCCTACCTATTTATGATATTATGCAGCGGCTACACCATACACGGCTTGAGGTTACCGAACGCCATTATATACATAAAAATCCCTACTTAAAAAAGCTAAAACATGATGCCTACAAACAGAAGGCCCAGAAGAAAACGAGCATGGAGGTATTGGATGAGATTTCCTTAGCCGATTTGGAACACTGGCTCTCTGATAAGATAGGTGTAGAACCGTCTATTATAGGTATGATTAGGAGTAAACATAGGAAGACCTTCATGAAACACATTGACAACCCGCCTGATAATGTGATATATTTATCCGAACCAGAAGCTTTGGATAGATTGAAACATCTGTCTATCTCAGCGTACGCGCTGAGGAGGTACGGCCTTAATAAAGGCGCCTGCATGGCAGAGGGCAAGAGAGATCTCTGCAGGTACGGTAAGAACTTTAGATATAAAGAAGATTTCATAGATGATTTAGCTAACAACTGGGTCTCGGCCAAAGAGCTTGTAGCCAAGTTCAAAATGTCTTTGAGCGATTTTTATAGAAGGCTGAAAAGGAATGGTTGGCGGAAGACGAAGATCGGTAAGACGTGCTATGTATTTAAGGCAGATTGCGTATAAATACCACAGCACAAATTTGTCAGTTTTTTAGTATAAGTTTCTCATTTTGGGAAAATAACAAATATAACAAATTGACCATAAGTGGTTGGAGAAAAATGGGTTACGTAGAACTGAAACAGTGCAGCAAGACCCGCCGCTTCATAGCAAGTTGGTACGACAACGAGTGGGCCTATTCCTGCAGAGTCGTAGACTTGATTGAGTATATCGTCAAGTGCGGCTTATAGTTACGACAACGTGCTGAAATTGCGGCCTTTTTAGAAGGCCGAAAACAGCACAAGTTTTTCAGTTTTACAGTATAAGTTTTTCAAAACGCCACTTTTGGTTAAACAAAGGCGGCGTTTCTATTTTATGGGCTATGACGCTTATTAGCTGGACCGGAGTTTTTTTGCGAGTTTGACCTCAAAAACGTTTTGTATAACTACTTCTTGGCTTGCTTTCGCTCGAGCTTTTTAGGGCTTTAGCTCAAGCAAGCCAACGCTGGAGCTACTACCGGAAGAGGGGCTGAAGAACTGTTCTTCCGCGCAGTATAACGTAATAATCGAGCCGCCGCAAGATTTTGTTTTCGCTGGTTTAGGATACGACAGAGACAGGCTCATATCCATATACAAGTCCATTACCTGCGAACAGGTGGCCGAGGACCAGATCATACCGCTCGTCATAGACAATAAAGTCATAAAGATAACACTACGTCCTACGGCACCTCTAAATTACGACGAACTCCAGCATATCTACCGCGCTTTGCGCGAACTTCTCCAGGCCGCGTAATCCAGCAAATTTGTTAAAAGAACTTGACAAATTTAAAGTAGTAGTTTATATTTGTCATATGCGGTATATTCACAGAAAGCTTGAAGAACAGCTGAAAAAAGCAAGTCTGGCCTTTCCGGTGATCATGCTCACCGGGCCCCGCCGTTCCGGGAAAACGACGCTCTTACAAAAATGTTTTCCGAACACCTCCTATTATCTTCTAGAGGATCCTGACATTATCGACAGGGTGAAGAATGACCCCCGCTCTTTCTTGGAAGATATTCGCCTTCCGGCAATCCTTGATGAAATACAAAATACCCCCGAACTATTAAACTATATCCGCACAAAAGCGGATTATTCCGGTAAGCGCAGATGCCAATGGATATTGACCGGTTCGCAAGAGCCGGCGCTCATGAAGGGTGTCGGTGAATCTATGGCAGGGCGCGCGGCCATCTTTCACCTGTTGCCGTTCTCAAGGCCCGAAACAGAGAAAGTTACTATCCTGAAAGGCGGCTTTCCCGAGGCAATCGCCAAACCCGCGCATGCAGATACATGGTTTCGTTCCTATATTCAGACATATCTGGAGCGGGATATCAGAGCAGTAAGTTCTATACGCGACCTTACCACATTCCGTAAATTCTTAGCGATTGTTGCCAGCCGCATAGGCCAGGTCTTGAACAGAACCGAGATTTCCACGCCGCTAGGTGTATCGGTCCCAACTATATCCGAATGGCTGGGTATTTTGGAGGCGACTCATCAGATAATTCTTGTTCCGCCTTTTTTTGAGAATTTTGGGAAGCGTTTGATTAAGTCCCCTAAACTGTACTTTACGGATACAGGACTTGCGTCATATCTCTTAGGCATCGAATCCGAGCATTCGCTTATTGGCTCGCCGTTCTACGGCGCGCTCTTTGAGAGTTTTGTGGCAAGCGAGATATCCAAAGCACAGCTTAACGCGGGCAAACGTCGGGATATTTACTACTTTCGGGACAGGCAAGGCCTCGAAGTCGATTTTCTTATACCTCTTGGTAATAAGCGGCTTGCGCTTATCGAAGCGAAAGCTTCGCGAACGATAATGTCCACTGACGCGGTTCCAATAGCGCGACTTGAGAAAGCGGCTCTTAAAAAATACACCATAGAATCTTTTGTTGTGCATATACCATCACGCGCGCTGCAAGGTATTTCAGCGCTTCAAAAAGGTGTGAA
>JAHFGO010000112.1 GCA_023247385.1 Candidatus Omnitrophota bacterium
ATCAAGTTCTCTTTTTATCCTATATATTATATCCTCATAACCCAGGGCAGGTTTTACCATGAGCATGTCAGCCCCTTCCTCTATATCTAACTTTGCTTCTAAGATCGCCTCGTCTGAATTATGATAATCCATCTGGTAGGTTTTTCTATTCCCGAATCGTGGAGGAGATTCAGCTGCATCCCTGAACGGCCCGTAAAGACCAGAAGCATACTTTGCGGAATAAGACATAATCTTTACTTTGGGATAACCATGCTTTAAAAGCGCATTTTTTATCGCCTTCACCTGGCCATCCATCATTGCACTGGGCGCAACTACATCGACACCTGTCTTGGCGTATGATACGGCTATCCTCGCCAATATCTTTATGGTCGCATCGTTATCAACAACGTAATCTTTAACTATGCCGCAATGGCCGTGTGAGGTATATTCACACATGCAGACATCCCCTATTACGGTTAATTTCGGCACGCTCTTCTTAATTGCACGTATTGCCTCCTGCACAATTCCTTTTTCATCGTAAGACCAGAAACCTGCGTCATCCTTATGCTCAGGTATACCGAATAAAACTACTGAAGGGATATCTAAATGATAAACCCTCTTCGCCTCACCGGCTATATCCTGTAACGGAAATTGATAGATGCCCGGCATTGACTTAATCTCTCTTTTCTTATTTATGCCCCCCTTAACAAAAATAGGCATGATTAAATCTTTCGCCGAAACGTCTTTCGTTTCGCGGAACTTCTTTCGCGTTGCCTCGTCCTTCCTTCTTTCCCTCATCCTATGTTGCGGAAATCCCATTTTAATCCTCTCTTACGCTCATGATCTCTTCTTCGCTTAAATAACATGCCGGGTCCTCTTGCCATCCATCGCCGTAAAATGCCTCGGCTCTGACTCGGAAATTTCCGGCGCAGATATCCTGAAAATGGCAGCGGCCGCATTTCCCCTTTAAAAGCGGAAGCCTATTTCTGAGATTTTTCAGCATACAATCGCTTTCGTCGGACCAGATATCGCCAAACCTCCTTGACTTCACGTTTCCCAGCGAATAATACCTCCAAAACTGATCAGGGTGGACAAACCCTAAATTATCCACATCCGCAATGCCGGTCCCGGATTTGTTGCCGCCGTTTATCTTAAGAAGCTTAAGCGCCTCCTCGGCCTTTGCCTTATCTTCTTTTTTGAGCCGCAAATACAGATAAACTCCGTCAGCGTGATTATCTACAGTCAAAACTTCGGTTTCTTCATTTTTGCGACTCAACCTTATAGTTCTATCAAATATAAGGTCCATCACATCTCGTGCCTCTTCTTTCGTCAGGTCTTCTTTTACCATCTGGCTTCCTCTTCCGGAATATACCAGATGATAAAAACAGGCTCTTCGGATACCCTCCTTTTCGATCAGATTGAATATTCCGGCCATGTCGCGAAAATTATATTGATTAATTGTAAATCGCAGGCCTACGCGCACGCCGCAAGAATGACAATTCCTTATGCCCTCGAGCGTTTTTCGAAAAGCACCGCTCATCTTTCGAAACTCATCATTTACTGCTTCTAGGCCGTCCAGGCTTATGCCTACATACGAAAATCCTGCATCCTTTATCCTCTTCGCCATCTCCTTCGTAATTAATGTGCCGTTAGTAGAAATTACCGTGCGCAGCCCCTTAGATAGGGCATATTTACCCAATTCAAACAAATCCTTGCGCATAAAAGGTTCGCCGCCGGAGAACAACAATACCGGCGCTCCAAAGAGCGCCAGGTCGTCGATCATTGCCATTGCCTGTTCGGTCGTCAGCTCATTTTTATCTTTCGTTGCCTGGGCATCAAAATAACAATGCGCGCACCTTAAGTTACAGCTTCTGGTGGTATTCCAAACTACGATCGGACGATTAGTGTCCGCAGGCTTACCCTTCACGTACCGTATCTCGTCATAGAAGCCTTTTTTTGCGCAAAGTAACCTCGTGCAATTAATCATATCATTCCCCTTTTGCCATAGCTTCCACTAACCCATCAGTCGTATATACCCTTGCCATTATATCTGCTTCCAAACCAAATTTTTTTAACTCTCTTGAGGTGACAGGGCCGATAGAGGCAAATTTTACTCTGTGAAGCCTACGGCGATAATCCCTTCCGAGAAGTTTTATAAAATTCGAAACTGTTGAGGAGCTGGTAAAGGTAACAAAATCCACTTCTTCCTTCAATGCCTGACGCAAGGCCAAGGCGCTTTCTTTTGGAACAGCGGTATCATATAGGCCAATTATCTTAATCCTGAACCCAGCCTTTTTCAACCCTTCAGGTAAAATATCGCGGCCTCTTTTCGCCCTCAAGATCAAGGCCTGGCGTGAATGCGCACCTTCAGATCGTATATTTTTAAAATGGTTAACTATTGCTTCGGCTACAAATTGCAATGGCACATAATCCGGCAGCACGCCTATATTCAATAAACTCTTTGTCGTCTCAGAACCGATAGCACAGATTTTAGCGCTGCCAAATATACGACTGTCCTTGCCTGTTCTCTTTAAGAATGCGGCAAATTCGTAAACTCCGTTCTGGCTGGTAAAGAATATCCAGTCATATTTACCGGAGGAAAACGCGCTCTTTAATTGTTTATCGGCTTTTTGCGATATGATCTTGATTGTCGGTATCTCCATCACTTCAGCTCCTAGTTCTTTAAGCTTTTCCGATAGGATGCCCGCCTGGGCCCTGGTACGTGTAACTATTATCCTCTTTGCAAAAAGAGATTTTCTCTCAAACCAATTTAATGCCTTCCTTGACCTCACGGTCTCGCCTACAACAATTATTGCCGGAGGAGATATCTTGTTTTTCCTGGATAACTTTACAATATTGCTTAAGGTTCCCGTAACTGTCTGTTGCCTCGCAGTCGTTCCCCATCTTATCAAAGCAACCGGCGTGTCTTTTGGCTTGCCGCAGGCAATTAACTTTTTCGCTATCGAATCCAAATTGCCAAGGCCCATTAAGAATACCATCGTTCCCAGCGCCTTCACTAATGCATGCCAATCGATCTTGGACTCTGGCTTTGCGGGGTCTTCATGGCCGGTGATGAAGCCCACAGTGGAATTTTTACTTCTTTCCGTAAGAGGAATTCCAGCATAGGTCGGAACTGCAATCGCGCTAGTAACTCCTGGGACAATCTCAAAATTAATCTTTTTCTTCCTTAGATATGCGGCCTCCTCCGCGCCTCTGCCAAATATAAATGGATCCCCGCCCTTAAGCCGGACCACATTACTATATACCTTTGCCTGTCTTACCAAAAGCCGGTTTATGCTGTCTTGCGTTAAAGTGTGCGCCCCAGCTTTTTTGCCTACATATATCAGCTTACAATCATCTTTTCTGAATTTTAAAAGCTCCGGATTGACTAAATAATCATAAATAATGCAATCGGCCTTTTTTATCAGCTCATACCCTCTGACGGTGATCAATTTGTCATCACCGGGACCTGCTCCAACGAGATATACTGTTGACCTTACCATGAACTTTGTCCTATATCTTTTTTAACCTCATCCAAAATCTGCCGAGCGATCCTTTCTTTAAGGATATTTTCAGCCAATCTTCTGCCACGGGCTTCAGCATCTTTTTTGGAACCCGTTATTTCATCTTTCACACCATGCTTGCCGTCTAAAGAAAATATTCCTGCCTTTATAGAAATCCTGTCGCCATTTATTTTGGCAGCCACGCCTATGGGCACCTGGCAGCCGCCTTCCAAAACCGAGAGTAAGGCCCTTTCTGCATCGACTGCCAGATGAGAATCTGCATCATCTATCACCTTGACTAAATCGTCTATCTCGTGGGCATCTTTAAGAACTTCGATGCCTAATGCACCCTGGCCTGCCTGCGGCAGAATATCTTCTATTGATATTGCCGAAAACTTCATCATAAATCCCATGCGTTTTATCCCGGCATATGCAAGGATTATAGCATCGTATAGCCCTTGTTCTAATTTTTTTAGTCTGGTATCCAGATTCCCGCGCAGGTCCAAGATATTCAGGTCTTGTCTCATATGCAAGAGTTGAGCGCGGCGGCGCAGACTGCTTGTTCCTATCTTGGAATATTTCGGTAACGTCTTTATTGTAAAGCCCTGATTAGAAACTAATACATCGCAAGGGTTTTCCCTTTCTGTCACCGCAGCTATTTTCAGCTCCTTCGGTAATTTTGTAGGCAGATCCTTCATGCTATGCACCGCGAAGTCAACCTTTCCTTCTAATAACGCTTCTTCGATCTCTTTAGTAAATAAACCCTTATCTCCAATTTTGTTTAGACTCACATCCGGGATTTTATCTCCTACTGTTTTTGTGGTCTTTATCTCAAAATCCCACGCGGGATAAAATTCCTTTAGCTTGCCTATTACGTATTGCGTCTGCGCCACAGCCAGCTTGCTCGAACGGGAGCCGATAACTAAATGCCTAGTTTTCATCCTGTATCTTCTCACTAACCAACCAACGCATAAACCTGTCTGCTGCAGTATCGATGATCTTGAAACAGTTGTCCAATTCACTTTTCCTTAAGTTTATATTTTCATAGACGATTCTTTTTAAATCGTCTATATTGTAAAGATAAACGTTGTCTGTTTTGTTAACCTCTGCCTCCACATCGCGCGGCACTGCCAGATCGATAATGAAAAGGGCCTTTTGTTTGCGTTTGGGCATAAGGGATAGGATATCATCTTTACGGATTATACAATGCGGAGCGCCGGTAGAAGTTATGATTATATCTATTTCGATCAATCTGTTCTTAAAATCTTCAAATGCGATAGCGCCGGCATTGAACCTTCCGGCCAGACCTTGCGCCTTCTCCAAGCTGCGGTTGGTAACCAAGATAGACTTAACGCCGTTTTTACTTAAATATAAAGCCACCTGTTCGCCGATCGTGCCCGTGCCAATAATTAACACCATTTTATCTCCTAGCTCCCCTAATATTTTTTCGGCCAGCCTTACCGCCGCTGAACTCACTGAAACGGCCCCGCGTCCGATAAAGGTCTCTGTCCTTACCTTCTTGGCGGTGTTAAACGCTTTCTCGAACAGCCTGTTCAACGCTTTGCCTGTGGCAAGACTCGCTTTCGCGTCCTCGTAGGCTTTTTTGACCTGACTTAAGATCTCCATCTCTCCAACGACCATGGAATCAAGTCCTGAAGCAACCCCGAACAGATGCCCCACTGCATCTTTCCCTCTATGAATATAGAACCTGTCGTCGTGATCCGATATGTTCGTATTATGGAACTGGCTCAAGAAGCCCTTTATGCTATCCGCGCAATTTTTATCATGGTCGGCCACGGCGTATATCTCTACACGATTA
>JAHFGO010000050.1 GCA_023247385.1 Candidatus Omnitrophota bacterium
GATTGGAAACTCCTATTATGACAACATCTTTTTTTATACCGGCAAAATCTTTCAGGTATTTCGGGATTAGAATTCGACCCTGCTTATCGTAATCGATCTGGCCTGCTCCGGAAAAATACAATCTATTAAATTTTCTAGCTTCTTTTTTTGTGAATGATATGGATTTAAATTTTGACTCTTGCGATTTCCACTCAGTTTCTGTAAATAGAAAAAGACATTTGTCTAATCCCCTGGTTATGTAGAATTTCTCTACCTCGTACTCTTTAAAGGACTCTCTAAATTTAGAAGGGATAATGAGACGCCCTTTTTTGTCTATAGTATGTTCGTATTCGCCATAGAACATGCTGTCTCCGCTCCATTTTAAACCACTTTACACCACTATATGGTAAAAAGTATACACTATACGCTTATTTTTGTCAAGATTTTGTAATATATAATTTTATATATAAATAAAAATAGGGCAGTAGTAATTCTACTGCCCTATCTATGTAGGTCTGTAAGCCGAGTTTAGTCTTGCCCCATATAAGCATGGGGCGAGATGGTCATCTATCTAGCCCTTAGATTGCCCTAAGGGTCATGCGACCTTACCCGTTCCGATACTGACGAATTTTGCAGTAGGAGCGAGCGACTCCTGATCCCCTGTGTCTTCGTACGGGAATCATCCCGAGCGAAGTCGAGGGATAAATCGGAACCTATTTGGTCTTGCTCCACGTAGAGATTGCCTCGTTTCACCCAAATTTGCGAAGCAAATTTGGCTCGTCTCTGTGGCTCTCGGCTTCTCGAGTTTCCTTGAGGAAACCGTCCCGAGCGTCCTTTGCTTGCGCACGGACGCGAGGAGATCCTCGCCTCTCGGCGGACGGCCGTTAGCCGTTACGCTGCTCTTCGGAGCTCGGACTTTCCTCCCAATCTATTATAGACAGGGCGACCATCCGACCTACGGAATCTATTGTTTTCTTCAGGATTTCGTCCCGAGCGTCCTTTGTTTACGCATGGACGCGAGGGACCTTTTAAAAAAAATGTGCTAAATTTATAGCTTTATTTACTAACTTATCCGCTTCTTTATTCTTTGAACGATCTATCTGTTTTATTTCAAAAGACTTAAATTGTCTTAGAATGCCCAAGGCTTTTTCAAACAGCGGTTTTATATCAGAATCTTTCACTCTGTATTCACCATTTAATTGTTTAGCGATAAGCTCGCTGTCCATATTTATTACAACCTCATCAGCCTTTAGAGAAAGCGCCTCTTCTAAACCATGAATGAGGGCGCTATACTCAGCTATGTTATTTGTTGTCTCGCCAATATATTTATATGAATCTTTTATTTTCTTTTTGGCACCATCCAATATGAGTACGCCTATGCCTGCAGGACCCGGGTTTCCTCTGCTGCCGCCATCTGTGTATAGAAATAATTTTTTAATCTTCAATGTATAATATCCTTGCGCAATTTTCACAGAAGACTAGGTCGTTCTTCATCTTTATCTCATTTATTACCTGCGGCGGCAGGATCCTAAAACATCCCTGACATGATTCCCCAGCGACCGGCACCACAGCTAGACCATCCTTATTCTTTATTATTCTGTCATACTTTGCCAAAACACTGCTTTCTATTTTGCCTGTTAACTCAAGTCGCTGCGTTTTGAGACTTTCTAACTCTCCTTTTATACGGTCCGCGTCTTCATTCAGCTTCTTTTTCTTTTCATTGAGCATGAATTCCTCTTGTTTAAGAAATTCTTTTTCTTTTGCTATCTTTCTATTTTCATTATCCACTTCATCCAATATTTTGATAATCTCTTCCTCTATTAAAGAATTATCCGCTTTAACTCTTGCAATCTCCTCTTGCAGCGCGGAATACTCTTTGTTGGTCTTTATTTGGTAGAGTTGTGTCTGATATTTCTTTATCGTTCCTTCCCTTGCCTCAAGATCCATCTCTTTTTCTTTCCTTTTCACCTGAAGCATCTTTATGCCGTCTTCTAATTTTTTAAAATTGCTATTTTTTTCTTTAAACTCTTCCTCCATCAAATTTAACTTTTCGGGTATTGACTCAAGCTCATCCTCCAATCTGAAGATGTGAGTATCAAGCCCTTGCAGCTCTACTATCAGCTTAATTTGTTCTTCGAGATTTACCATATCTTATTATCATAAAAATTTTACCTTCGGCAAAACTGGTGGGCACTAGAGGACTTGAACCTCTGACCTCTGCGATGTGAGCGCAACGCTCTAACCAACTGAGCTAAGTGCCCAGCCTTTTGCAAAGCAAAAGAAAATTACAAATCACAAAGCACAAATGACAATTGAACTGAGAATGTTAAATACCAAAACTATTTTGAAATTTGTTTATCATTTGGATTTTGTTATTTATCATTCCAAATTTTGGCATAGCCATTATATTGTCCCTCGCCACCCTCCTTAGACTGCGGTGACTCGGGACAGTTTGCCTATAGTCAAACAACTGCAAACTGGTGGGCCCGCAAGGATTTTTAATGAGCAGATAATTTACGGAGTCCTTTAGGACGCCGTAAATTATAGGCCGAAGGCCGTCTGCGAATTGATCCCGAGCGTCTTTTGCTTACGTGCGGACGCGAGGGAGAACCTAGCGTGCCTCATTATTGTAGTCCCTCGTCGCCTGATGCAGACTATAGCGACTCGGGACAGTTTGCCTATAGTCAAACAACTGCAAACTGGTGGGCCCGCAAGGATTTGAACCTTGGACCAAGAGATTATGAGTCTCCTGCTCTACCAAACTGAGCTACGGGCCCTATACCGTCGGAACTGCTAAATCTATATCAATTCTCCGTCGAGAAACACCTTGTAGATTTGGTAATATACGGTTAGTCCTGGTAATATAAGAACAGCCAAAATGAACATAATTTAAACATAGTTTAAACATAGTCAAAACCCTATCCAATATAACAGGAAAGGCAACCTTTTTATAATTAATTTCAAGCTTTTTCACTCTATAACCTCGCAAAATGACGTTAGAGACGGATTATACCATACCTTATAAATAATGCAATCCTATTTTTTTGCTTCAAGCATTCGGATTATATCTTTCTTATAGAAGCGGGGCTTTGCATTTGGCGCCATTTTCAATATCCTTACCCCATAGTCTCGCCATGAGTTATATATTTGCTTAAGATAGCCCTTATTAAACTTTGTCAGCTTCGCAACTTCCTCTAATGTGATAATCTCATCATCCTCACTCATGCTTCCCCCTTACAGAACTCACTATACAGATAATCCAACAAATATAGGCACCCTATAATACCCCGATAGCCGACAGGCTTCATACAGAGTAGCGGCGTCTTCCCATAATTATATGAATGTGCCTGTTTCATCCCCTCTACCAAAAACTTAATCTTTTCTCTTTTAATTTCGACCGCGGAATCAAACGAGCTAGATGAAAGCGGAAACAATACCAACACCTTGTTGAGAATAACCGGCTGGCGGATCTTTCCAACCCACTTCGGAATCTGCTTACCATACTTGACCTCGATAGAATATTTTGTGTGGTAGACATCCTCACATGATTCGGAATAGTTTATTCTTATCCTGCGCTTCCCGCCCAATATCCTGGCTACTTGACGCTCTGCGTCCTTCCATCCTGACATTTATCCAATTCCTTCCGTGTCTCGTTATACATATCCAAGACACCGTTTACATAACCGCTTCGTTCTTCATCTGTTTCGCCTAACTTCGAGCCAAGTAAAAGCCCGTTTCTAATCTCCTCTAAGGTCTTCATATAATCATGTCCTTGAGCATACTGTCAGCTACGCCAGGTATCTCATTACCGGCTATCTTGCCCGTCTTGGCAAGCGCCTTAATGAGAAGCTCGCGCGTAACCGTTACATCGGTCAACTTTACGATGCGTAGGCCCTGTTTGGCTAGTTGCTTCTCAGTCAGTACTACAAACTTATCCTCTGTCTTTTTCTGTTTCTTGTTCATATAAGACCCTCCATTTTGTCTATGATTTCCTTGGCAGCTTTCTCTTTCTGCGCGTCCCACACCTTCCTGCCGAAAGATGTCCCGCATACAAAACAGTTCACGTACCGCTCCTTAAACTTGGGGTTACAAGGCGGCGGGTAAAAATACTTATCAAGTACCTTTTTTATTTCTTCCTTGAGCATCGCGTTTCTCCTTTACACCTTGCATAGTAATGAGCCGTAGCAATGAGAAGAATGTGCTTGAATGAATGTAATTTAAAAAATATATTCCTTCCAAGTCTGTGGGCATCCTCATGATGCTTACGACATAATGGGACCCGATTCTGTGGGCAATTACAACCAGATCCTTTGTTGTTATTACCCTTGGACCCCATACCTCTGGCATATATTTCGTGCGTTTCCGCTTTTCTCCCACAGACCTGACACGCAAGATTTTTCTTCTCATACCACTCCTTATACCCTAGAGCTTTTTTGCTTAACATTTTTCTTCTTATAACGACATGGGTTCTCTATGGTATTCATCTTCTTGCCTGGATTAGGACAATCCTGACGGATACAGTCAGAGCAGGTGTTCTCCATAACTTTCTTCCGGGCTTCATCAATCTTCATACGCCTCCCCTTTCGTGAACACAGCATAGCCTTTCTTACTATGGACTACTACGCAGTCCACTTCTTCCCCATATTTTATAAATGTCTCAAGCGCCCAGCGCGGATAGATTTTCTCCCACTGCGTAAGCTGATGCTTAAACCTCTTGAAATCCTTACTTTTAAGCTTACGATAAAGAATTGTTCTTATCACCATTGTGTTACGCCTTTAGACTTAAAGTCATCTATCCGAGTCCGCACTTGCGCGGCTTTAGTTGTGTCATACCGAAGAAAGGTCTTCTCCATTTCCAACAGATAGGTTAAGGTAGACCTGTTGGCATTCCGGATACTGTGGTAGAGGTCATAAAATCCCGTAATCATCTTCTCCGTCCTAACTCTCGCCTCCTCCGGCACAGCCTCCCTCTGCCTTGAAGACATGTGCTTCCATTCCATTAAATTGTGAGGTTCAGACGGGTATGGTTTGAATGCCATCTCATCAAAGGCATTCTCATACGCCCAGTAGTGACAGGCTGATGTCAACTGGTCTCTGGTTATGATTCCCTTTGAGGCGTCGTAATAAAACTCCAACAGCACCTTTACATGCGGATTATTCGTTTTGGGTAAGTTCATTTCTTCCCCCAATTCTTCATCTTGCTCGCAAGGCCCTTGTCGTTATTTAAATAGCCTTCGATCTTCGATCTGCCAAAGATTGTGATGGGCCGTAAGTAGGGCTCCATTTTTTCGTCACCGAGCCACCTTTCGCACTGGTTATCTATGACCTTGAGTAAGTCTTCTTTGGTGTATTTCTCCTTAAGGCGGGCCGTGATTATGAGCTGGTTATCCTTAGACTGCCAACGATACTGCTTGCCGGTCTTTTCGTTGAAGTAAGCCAACACCTCTTTCACTGTATCCAGGTACTTCATCGTTATCTCAGAGACGTTTTTAACCTCTCCTGAGTTCTGGAGTATATCCAACATGTGCTGGCGCCGCCTCCTGTTGGTCCACTCGTCAGAGTATCCATTGATGAGCCTTGGGCAGAAGAGGGCATCTTGTTCCATGCTAAATAAACCGAGCTCTATGGCTTTCTTAATTACTTTTTCGACCTGCTCCGGTTTATCTTGAAAATAGAACGTCACATACTGAACACATTTGACGTAGGACAGTCTCCCATCCTTACCCTCCCTGCCGATCATCTCTAGAAGATAGAAGAAGATCGCATAACCAACATAAGGGAACTCACGGCTCAGCTGCTGTATCTTGATATCTGTGTGAGCATCTACCTTATGTTTGAAGTATCGCATCTCCTTCTCCCGTAATCTTAGCTATAACATCCGCTTCCTTAATAAATACGCTAGGCTTACCGTCAATAGGAATTTCAAAGCCGGTATTAGGCATTGCTATAATCCTGTCACCAGGCTTAACCTTATCCACCTCCTCTCCTATTGCCAACACCTCAACAATCTCTTCTTCCCTGGCGTATTTGTCTGGAAGCACTATCCCGTCTTTCTCTTTAAGCGTATTGACTTTTACGAGTATAGTTTTACCGATAGGCGTTATCATTAGAATGGCGCCTCCTCTCCCTTATTCATTTTGTTCTTGATGAAATCGGGGACTTCTTGGACATGTTCGACAGGCTCCTGGTCGTCATCGGGCATATAATCCGTGACCTTGTTCCTGTCGGAACCTTCGTAGTTCTCCTTGACCACAGTAACCCACATCCGGCGGCCTTTGCACAAACCCAACACCCTTAAGAAGCTCTCGGACTTGGTATCCATGTCCGGCAGTTCATCGGTATTTATTCCGCATGAGCCGACAAGCCACCCTAACTTCCACTGCGTATTCTCGGTAAGCACTAAAAAGTCGGATATCTTGCCTCCGACCTCTCCAGAATTCTCAGGACCTATAATCTCATACTCGAAAATGAACCCCTCGTTACCGGTTGAGAACTTATGTTCCTTGATATCCTTCACCTGGACATGGTAGGTGTTCGCCGGCACAACTCTATTTCTTGATGCGTTCTTCCAGCTCATTGTTGACATATTCCTTCTCCTGTCTTTTTATGCAAAGTTATATTTCTCTTTCGGCCTTAACCAACGGGCCACTTTGAGCCGCAGATTATCCAGCGGATCGATCATCTCCCCGCCTTCATCCATCTCAACAATCTGATTTACGCGCCAAAACTTGATCTTAGCTTTGGCATAAACATCCTGCGCCCAGTTCGAGAAGGTAGTCGATAACGTCGCTTGCGTTGCTGTTGTATAGGGCGCAGTCAAACCAGATTGATAGATATACATGGGGCTGGCAAGCTGTTGTTGCAGGTTATTGTAGGCCTGTTGCTGTTGTTGGTATTGCTCCTGCGCTTTCAGCTGAGCCAGCTGATACCACCCATCACCCGTAGAAGTGTATGTAGCCATCCCGATTACACTTTCTTCGTAAGTGTTAGGTTGACGTTGGGAAGCCGCTGCATGAGAAGCCCATATACTTCTTTAAGATTCTTGAGCTCCTCGCTAAAACGAGATTCCATCTTGCCGTGGAACTGTTTTAATGACTCCTCAAGCTCTCTCCTGTTCTGGTCCTTGAGCTGCGTGATCATTTCGGCGAACTCTTTTTGCAGACGTATCTTTTCGCTCTCAACCTCCTGCTTGTTCTTCTCATCATTGATACGGACCATGTGCTTTATCTCTTCTGCCTCTAAGCGCTTCTTGAGTTTTAGTTCTTCAAGTTCTTCTTTTGTCGCACGAAGAGCTTTAAGTGTCTTCTCATACTCGCCCTGTAATTCCGCTACATCCGTCTTTTTTATAAATAAGCTCATTAGACTCATGTTTTTAACCCTCCTTTGGTAGATACGCCGCCCGAGCCGCCTCGGGGTCGGAAAAGTAAAGAGAAAGCGCATCGGATACCGATTGCCAATCAAGCGATACCCACACCTTGCAACCTACTTGAACGATAAACCCGTTCACTGCTTTCGAAATATTGACCGGCTGGTCCGGTCGTCCCGCTAATACAGGCTGCTCTAGTGGCATCTTATTCCCCCTTCTGGGCGTAGTTATACGCCTTTATCTTCGCTATTACCTGCGGCAGGTTAGCCTCTTCGAACTCTTCAATGCCTTTGAACTGGCATTTAGCCATAATCTTGGGCGTCCCAACGAACCGGATGAATCGGTCGCCCGTTTTCTCATAGACCTCAAGATGACCAACAGCATCCACTTTCCCGCATACATCTGGAACGATACCGGGCGATAGTTTTGGCGCGATCTTCGTGACCGTGCCCATGTCCGAGCGCTCAATATCAAGCGGGTTTTCCCACGCGTTGAAGACTACGTTCATGCCTCTCTCCGTGGTAAGATCCCGGAAAAGAGTTATGTATTCTTTCATCTTCATGGCGGTATCCCCTCTTTCCTTAATATCGGGGAAGTCCTTGCCCCTGCCTTTGAAGAGAATCCTGAGCATCCAGTCCTGAAGTTCCGAGATGTTGTCTATGACCACGTTCTTGAACGGATGATCCTCAGTTCTTAAATACTGGTATAGCCGCTCCAGCTCCTTCAGATCTGTCTTGAGATCAAAGACAGCGTGCCCGGTGCCTAGTAACGGCCCGTATCCGGCCTCTGTGTTGATTATGAGCGTTTCTCCAACAGGCAGGGTTGCGGCGAGCGTTGTCTTACCTCTCCCTGGATCCCCGTAAATGATGATGGAGATGCCGCGATCGATGGTATTCCCAACAGGCTTAACCCCTTCCAGCATCTTGGCTTTCATGCCTTCCTCCTTTCGTATAGAGCCTCTACGAGGCTCGGGTCAGGGCTCTCTTCCCAACAGATCTTTTTGTAAGGACATTCCGAATTGAAAGTGAAACAGGCGTCGGTATTGCGGAACCAGTTATTCTTGCGAATTCGCGCCCTGAGCTCCTTCGCAAAAATCACCATGTCCTTCTCAAACTCCGCGATCTCTTTCTCAGTCCGATACGAGTAGTACCTGTCGTAATACATCTCCTTCTTCTCTGCCCTTGAGTAGTCGGCGAGAATCCGCTTTCCGAAATCCTCAGCCGTTTCATGCGCACCTCTTCTAAGAAGAGGCCGCTTTATCATGTCGTAGACAACGCCGCATATAGGCGTGTGGGTTTCCTTTAGCACACCGTACATGTATCCGGCTGCCTGATACGACACGGACGCCTTAGACTGAAACGACCTCTTGTCCATAGAGGTCGTCTTTACCTCCCGTATCCACCATTTACCATGGCGCTTCACAAGGCCGTCCACTATACCTTTAAGATAGACCCCGCGAAGACCATCGAGTTTGACTCTGAATCTTTTCTCCGGCACCACCTCCTCGAATTCCATTTCGCTGAACGGATAGTTGGTCCATATGCCAAGACACGTATACTTATCAATAAGCATGCGATCTCCTTCACTCTCGGTGGCCGCAGCCAGACCTCCTTTATAGATATCCTCTATGTGTTGGATTACCTCCTGGGCAGGGCTTTTGTTGAAATACATCTCGAAGCACTCATGGATCGTGGATCCTATATTAAGGGCGCTTGTCGTGAGGCGGGGCTCGAGACGTAATATATCTTTGTAATAGAACTTCTTGGTACAGCTCCTAGCATCAGCCGTGTTGGAATAGCTTAAATTAAGAATCACGCTTTTCTCCTTAGTCTTGAGGTTCATAAAAAAAGAGACGCCCTTATCTACGAAACGACCCTCGAATCGTAGATAAAGACGCCTCCGTTTACCGGTCAGCGCTACGTTATTTTATATATTTTGCCAGATCCATATCACATTGCTCGTCCGATTGATATTTTTTAGTTATCATAACATGCACTTTTTCTGTCTTACTGTGAACATTTACCTTGAACTCATAATGTTCCAAATCCATGTTATTGGATAAGCGCTTGAAGAACGTGGCAATCACAACATGTAAGACACCTTTGAACATATTTACCTCATAAAAAAAGAGGCCTATCTATCCCCGCCCATAACGAGTGGGAATAATGATATGCCTCCGCTTTCCGGTCAGCTTATCTTATTATTTTACATCTTTAACGTGGACGCCCATTAAGCCCATTGTTATAATCCTTCCGTTTGTAATGACTAGATACCTCAACATCGGTTATACCCTCGCCTTTATCCCCGAATTTCAGGACGACGGTGGCAAACTTAAGATTGAAACGCGCCTGTAGATCCTTACCTTTCCTAAAGTAATAATCTTTGATATCGACATCATCACGTCGCTCCTTCCCGAGCCCTTCGTGTTTTATCTTCGGCATGAAGGGTCTCCTAAGGTTTTTCTACCTCTTTCTTGAATATAAATAACTCGCCTGCTTTTTCAGCTATTTTTAGCTCCATATTATACCTGCGCCCAATGACGCGTAGGCTATTCCTAGCAGTCTGGATATTTAAATATCCTAGCTGTTCAAGCGTCATTTTAACCGGCGTCTTAACCGGCTGCGACCTCAAAAATTCCACGAGGTCTATAACGATGGGAGCCACGACTTTCTGCATCTTGAATTCCATCCATGGCTCTAACTTAACAACTTCGAACTTTGTTTTCTTCGAGGTGGACAGCTTACGCGGTTCCGGTTGAATATTCATGGCTTTCAATAACTTATCCTTCGTTTCGGCTTGTATATGCTCGTGTCCTTTTTCAATTTTTGCCACCGTGGCCGTTTTCACTCCTGCCCGATCCGCAAACTTCCGAAGGCTTAAGCGGTTAGCCTCCCTGAACTTCTTCACTTGCTCCCCTATATTCATGACTCCCCTCCTCTTCTTTTGTGCTAACAACGTTCTCAGGTTCCGGTTCCGCACAGACCCTGTTGGATATATATATGATGCCGCCCTTATTTTTCATTTTGATATTGAGCCCTAGCTTTTTTGCATATCTCATAATAGTGGCCCTGACAACAGTAAAGCTATCGTCTCTACCGGTTATAACGATATCTTTGGAGTTAATAAGGTCTTCGAGTGTGGTTTTAATAGTCCTCTGCGCTTTCTGGTCATGAAGAATTTTTAAACAATCTAAGATATCCTCTACCTTTGGAGTAAGCGCCTTCCCAATATTCATCCAGGTCTCCATCCCCATAACCTCAAACTGGCCGACCTTCTTAGCCAGAATAATCTCTCTTCCACAAACAACATAGTGGAGTAGCCCAACCGCCTGTTCCGCTATCTTACTCCAGTGCTTATAATGATTGCCCTTGGCTTCAAGATGGCCGAGAGTAATAAACAATGGACAACATGACATATCCCATCTGCCTCTAAAGTTACATATGCCGCAATTAGATAGCCCTATTCCTCCGGCGCAGTTTCTCCAGTTGCATTTCCAAGCCCGTGAGTCTTCGGGTGCTACCTTATAATCTATTCTCTTGTATGCGAGCACATTCACCTTCATTTTTTCAGAATCTCCGATAATAGCTTCTTTAGGGCCGCGACAGAGAACGGCTTATCCATATAAAAATCTGCTCCCAGCTTCATGGCTGCGTTCTCGTCCTCTTTCGCACCGGACCCCGTAATGATGATGACTACGCACGAACGGTCTTTTGCCCTGATCTGCTTTAGTATCTCCAGGCCGTATATATCTTTCAGGAATAGATCAAGTAAGACTATCTGCGGCTTTTCGACATTGAACGCATCCAGCCCGCCCTGCCCTGTCAGTGCATACATTACTTCATACCCTCTTGCGTCAAAGAAATCTTTCAGCATCTCGCAGATATCAACTTCATCGTCTATTATTAATATTTTGGTTACCTCCTTCATGAGATTTCACCTGAGAGCTTCTTTATTCTGTTCACGCAACCACCTTGCTTCGTAAATAAGAACTTATAAAATGACGCGCGGTCTCCTTCGCGTCCTCTGGCGTTATGCCAAAATGTATCCCTTCGGGATGCTCCTTTATAACCCGCCTTAAACACTCTATACAGATTGGCTTCTTTTCCATGTTATGAACCATTATCCAGACCCTCTTATAGCAGCCGCCACAGCCGACAAGGAAGGACTTCTTGAGTATCTCGGGAGGCGGAGTAAAGTGTGCCGCATCTGCGCCTATTACATATTCTTTTTCGTTCATGGTCACCTTAATAAAGCATTTGTCAAGGACGCATACAGACAAAAAAATAGCTTCAGTCCGCCCCAACGGGCGAAAGGAAGCTAGTTTGTCCAGTTAAATAATAATTACGCTTTCTCATACGCTGGTATCCGTATATTGAATAAAGTCACAAACCGCACACATTACGCGCTTTTTCAGTTTCTTGTCGCGCGATATCGCCATCCAAAACGCTCGATTTATCTGAGAAGATGACGCATAAGGTTTCTTGCATTTCCTCCTAACTTCTGCGAATGTATTTTCTATCATGTCAGCCATATTAGAATTGACGCGGTATTCTATTGTTATAGAACGTTTTGCCAAGCCGCTGCCCTCCTTTCTCCAGTATAAAAAGCTACCTGTGTCAAGTAAAGCAAAACCTTGTAGGTTTTTTTGTCGGTTTTTTGTAATACAAAAACAAACAAAAATCCCAACAAGGCGCGCCCTTGACAAATGCTAAAGGAAATATTATACAGTGTTGAAAAAGTTAGATTTGGAATAAATTAGGAAATCTGATATAATATGATTTGAAAAAATATTAATTTAGAGAAAGGATTAAAATATATGGCTGTCGAGAGAATAATTCCAGAAGCAGTAGGCACATATGATCCGATTGATTTGCGAGAACATCTGGCAAGATATGAGTTTGCATATCAATATGTGAAGGATGGTTTCGTGGGGTTGGACATTGCCTGCGGTTCCGGATACGGAACAAATTTTACGGCGTTGATATATGTCAGGAAACCGTCAATTATGCGCGTACCAAATACGGAAACGATAAAATTGAGTTTATACAGAAAGATGCGACTGCGGTCGATTTTAAACCACTATCCTTTGATTTGATAGTCTCATTCGAAACGATAGAGCATATTAAAAAAGAAAAAGGGCCAGATTTTTTGGAGAGGATGCGAAATTTATTAAAAGATGACGGTACTTTAGTTATATCCTGCCCGAATCGTGATACTTATTCAAAAGGTTATAATGAAAATCCCTACCATCTATATGAGTATTCTTATCCGGAAATTCTAGAGCTTCTTAAAAAATATTTCGTTGTTAATGAAACCTATTGTCATAAAATTCGGTACTTCAAAAAGCTTCCCAAAAATTCGCCCAGTTCCTAAAACACCTTCCTTCTTCTTTTGTAGATGCGCTAACTAATATAGCAAAAAAGCAGTACTCAGCTAATAAAGATCTTGCGAAAATAAATCCTATTCTTAGAATTTTTCTTTACGAAAGATATTTTGGTGACAATTTCTTTCCATATATTGAGAAATATGATGCTTATAAACCGTCAGCTTTTATTTTTGTTTGCAAAAAAAGAGACGGATCTTAAAAATCCGTCTAATGGCCATTTAATCTCAGCAGTTATTTTCTATATATATTTACTAATATTGCCTCTAAGAATATCTCTCCAGATTCGGTAATAATATCTGTTATCTGCCTTCTTTATCGTCCCACTCACAGAGGGGAAACTGACATTTTTGCTAATTTCTTTACTGAAGATTTTGATAATATTATCGATGGGTAAGCCCTCCTCCTTCAAGTCGGTGGCTATCTGATATATCTCGATTGCTATTTTCTTTTGCTCAGATTGTAGTATTGGAAGATCTTTGACATTTATCGGGGAATTCCACCTATGGCATTCTTCGAGTTCAAGTAGATTAACGCCAAAATTTCGTAATAGGGTTTTTATTCGTTCAATTTTTCCCTCATTTTGTTTAGTCATTTTGAACAGCCCTCCCCTTGCTATGGCTTTATGATGGGGCCCTTTTAATAAAAATGCCACCGTAGATAATTCTCGATGGCGAAAGGATATACTATTTTCAATTATGTTTTTTTCTTCGCCTAATAAGACCAAGCGCTACAATGATTATACCTAAGAAAAAAGTAGATCGAGCAAGATCAATCAATACACCACTCGCACTAATATTCTGAAGCCATACCTTGATCAAGGCGCCGCCGAATATTATAATCAAGCCCATACCTTCTAATGAGAATTTTAATCTCTTCATTTTTTCATTCCTATTTTCTTCGGCCCACTGCTGATGTGCGAAAGAAGATTCTGGTATACTTTTATCCAATTTAAAGCCTATCTTGGTAACTTCGATTCGCCTTTTTTCGAGCCTATTTACCGCCTCTTTTTTTTCATCTATGACTTCTTTAGAGCCACAATTTGGACATTCGTCAGGAAAACCCTTGGCAGATAAGTTGTAATGTTTTAACGCACCTCCACATAGCTTACAAGGCGATAGCAACTTTTCAATAGCCACTTTTCGCTCTGGATACCCCAATGCTTCTATGCCTAATTCCTTGAAAATTGGCTCTAATACATAATACATAAAATATTTTTTGCATTTATCACATTTCAGACAGCCTGGGCTTTCAAAATCCGATAAGTCAATATAAGCATCGAATTTTTTATGGCACTTTGCACACTTTACCTCTTTTACCCCCATCAACCAAGCATCTTTAAATAATCTATATTCCATCACATGGTTCCTTCTGTTACTTTAACATAATCTTTAACGTCATCAACGTATTTTATAATTAAATTTTGTCCACCACTTCGAGCGCTTGGCACTGTTATTCCGCGTAAATAATCAGTCCGCGCGAAGGCATCTCCAAAACCTCTTGTAAGCAATTGCTCTTCGGGTAATTCACTCGTCATAGTCAATGTTTTTCCCAAAGATTTAGTCGTAAGCTTATATACCTCAAATTCGGTACCTGGTGGCATGTGGGTAGAGGCCTCTGCAATAGCTGTATTAAAATCTTTTGAGGTATATAGTACTCTTG
>JAHFGO010000152.1 GCA_023247385.1 Candidatus Omnitrophota bacterium
AGGCCCGAGACGTGGCAGTTTTGAAAGGTGATTTTACAAAAGAAGAGCCGTGGCGGGTATTCCGCATAATGAGCGAATTCGTTGATGGATTTGAGGAGCTCTCTGATGTAAAAGAGGCTGTATCCATATTCGGCTCGGCTAAAGCTAAACAGGAAAGCAAATTCTATAAAATGGCGGAGGAGACAGCGTCGCGGTTAGTTAGGGCTGGTTATGCGATAATCACTGGTGCCGGACCAGGCATCATGGAGGCAGCGAATAAGGGTGCGAAGAAAGAGAACGGGGAATCGATAGGTTTAAATATATTGATACCTATTATGCAGAGCCCAAATAAATATATAACGCGGTTAATAGAATTTAAATATTTCTTCTGCCGAAAAGTGATGTTTGCAAAATACTCGAAGGCCTTCATTATATTTCCTGGCGGCTTTGGAACTCTGGATGAATTCACAGAGGCAGTAACTCTGGTGCAGACAAAGAGGATAGACCCTTTTCCTGTAATCCTCTTTGGCAGTGAATTTTGGAAAGGGCTGGTTCACTGGATGCACGAAGCCCTGATCCCCCACAAGACTATAACAAAATCAGACTTATCTATCTTTAGCGTTGTTGACACGCCTCAGGAAGTCGTATCCACAATAAATAAATTTTATAGAAGGTAGTGCGAATAAATTCCTAGCACACCCGCCTTCCTGTATATAGCTAATCAGAGTAGATAGCGTTCGGCGGGTTATCCGCCGTAGGCTATCTGCCATGCATAACCCAATACACGAAGGCGGATAAAAAAAGGATGGCAACAGCTCTGTGTAGGTATCTTGTACCTTTAGGCCCGAGAACGGGTCACTCTCTAGCCGTTGTCATCCATATATAAGTATACCTAAAAGTTTCAAAAAATCAAGCCTTTTGCGCATTATTTAAAAATCTTTTAAAATAGCCATTGAGTGTGATAAAATATAAAATTGGCCAGTATTATTTTATTATAACCATTTGTAAATTAAAGAGTTATGAATAACACATATGATGTAATAGTAATAGGAGGCGGTCATGCAGGCTGCGAAGCAGGCCTCGCATCGGCCAGGATTGGCTGTAAGACACTACTTTTAACCATGAATGTAGATACAATAGGGCTGATGTCATGCAATCCGGCAATAGGTGGCCTTGCAAAAGGACAACTCGTGAAGGAGATCGATGCTATAGGCGGCCAGATGGCCAAGGCCACAGATGCCGCTGCGATTCAATTTCGCTTGCTTAACACCAGAAAAGGACCAGCCGTTCAATCTTCAAGGGCCCAGGTAGACCGGCAGTCCTACAGGTTATATATGAAATCTGTGATCGAAGGCCAGCCTAATTTAGACATAAAAGAAGGCTTAATCGAAGAAATCTTAATTAAAAACTGGTCAATAGAGGGTGTGAGGACCGCATTAAAAGAAAAGTACTTTGGAAGGGCTGTTATAATAACACCTGGCACCTTTTTAAATGGCCTTATCCACATAGGCCTTGAACATTCTCCTGGAGGCCGGATCGGAGAGAGAAATTCTGAAGCCCTTGCCAATTCCCTGAAAGACTTGGGTCTAAAAATGGGCAGATTAAAAACCGGGACATGCGCAAGGCTGGATGGAAGGACGATAGATTTCAAGAAACTCGCTGTTCAGCATGGCGATGAAGAACCGATCCCATTTTCATTCCAAACCAAAAGAATAATTCGGGCGCAGCTCCCTTGCTATATAACATATACGAACAAAAGAACGCACGATATTATAAGGGAAAATCTCGATAGGTCGCCTTTATTTACAGGCATAATAAAAGGAACTGGAGTTCGCTATTGCCCATCAATTGAAGACAAAATACATCGTTTTCCGGAGAGAGAAAAGCATCATATCTTTTTAGAGCCGGAAGGTCTTAATACCACAGAATATTATCCTAATGGCATCTCCACAAGCCTTCCAATAGATGTCCAGGAGAAGATGATAAATTCCATAGAAGGACTCCAGAACGCGAAAATTACAAGACCAGGATACGGCATAGAATATGATTATATGGATCCAATTCAACTGCTTCCCACCCTGGAGACGAAATCTGTCCCAGGGCTATATCTAGCAGGACAGATCAATGGAACCACAGGATATGAGGAGGCGGCAAGCCTGGGGCTGATGGCTGGTATAAATGCGGCATTAAAGGTAAAAGACAAAAGGCCTCTTATACTCGATCGCTCACAAGCCTATATAGGAGTTCTAAT
>JAHFGO010000113.1 GCA_023247385.1 Candidatus Omnitrophota bacterium
ATAATTGGTTCCGATCACCATAACGATATGCCATATAATCTCCTATTTTTATCGACGAGGATATTATATCATACCGTCGGTAAAATAGGTAAAATTTATTGGTAATTGCGACACAGTCTCGCGGGCAAAATTGCCTTTTTGCCAAAGAGAACGAAAATTTGCTCTGATCCTGTCGAAGCATCGAAATATGCCAAGTGAAAGATTTTGGTTTAAAAATCATCATAAGTTTGTTCAAATATTGAAGATAGTAAACGATCCTTGGTATGCATTCCCTGCTCGTACATTATGCGCATTTGTAACGTGTTTATCCTAATCGCGCAGCAATTGCGCAAATTGCGCACTAATCGCAAAAAATATAGCTAATAAAGTAAAATGTGTGACATTTTTCATGACATTTTAGATGCTTTCGTGACATAACCCTTTCATAACATTTGCGTGACAAAACAATGTCTTTCATGACACTGTTATTTCGCACGATATTTAAGAGCACGCCCTGTTCCGCCCGCTACAACAAGCCCTTTTTCAGACAATATCTTCATATCGCGTACAAATGTCTGATTACTAACATTAAATAAATCACGATATGGCCTATTGGAAAAAATCCTTTTTTCATTTACCATCAAGCGTAACGCCTCGATCTGCCTCTCATTAAGACCCATTTTCTTAAGGTCAGTTTGTCGATGTTTCGGGATGCTTGATACAAGATCCAAAATCCTGTCTCCAGGTCCATAGAACTTTACAACAAAAAAATCACCTTCCTCTGATAACTCCGGCGCATAGAGACCATGCTCTTTCATCAGCTTCTTCATTTTGCCAATCCCGGTCCCAAAACGCTCCATGTCCATAGTTTCGTGGAAAATATTACAGATCATCTGATTGCGTGTCGCATGGGTACCTTCGAGCTTCTTAATATTGAGCCCCGGCAAAAGGCCGCCTGGGTTTCTTACTTCAACTCGATCGTCAAAAATAGAAATCATGATTGGTGCCCCGCGCTGGTTATAATCGCGATGAGCGATTGCGTTAATCACCGCCTCGCGAATTGCCCCAAAAGGATATTCAGGAATATCAACCCTCTTAAATTCGACAATTTTGTTTGCCAAACGAGTATTTCTTAAGAAAAAAGTTTCGACGGAATCAAGCATTTTATATATCGGTCCCTTTATCTCCTGCGAATCAATAAACTCCGATCGCGTCGTGCCGCGGAATCTGGCAATTCGAATTTCATGATGGGTTATAAACTCAGACGGATCTTTTCCAAAGAAAAGAATTGCTGTATTAGTAGGGCGAAAAATGCCGTTCTCCTTTTTAACAGCTTTGAGAATATTAACAAGAAAATCTTTGATTTTAGTCTTGGGGGTCTTAACCTTTAGCTTCACGGCCCGATTCTGCAAAAAGTCTTTTACCACCTGTTCATCGATCGCTTCATAGATAGCTTCACGGCATATTGCTTGGTCAAAAGGCTCCTTTTTTACCCCTCCTTGGTCGTCCAGAAATGAAATTAGACTATTGAGAACCTGCACTTTTAAGTCATCGACATTGCGAAACCTCTTATAAATGAATGTTACCCTAACCGACTTAAGAAAATCCTGCGCGGTTTGATCTCTTTTACTATCTTCTTGGGATGATCCCTTAACGAAAATAATAGTTTCTCCTTTCGGCCGCACTTTTTGAAACCGCTTGAACTCGCGCTCTGT
Source organism: Candidatus Omnitrophota bacterium (assembly GCA_023247385.1). Lineage (GTDB taxonomy): Bacteria > Omnitrophota > Gorgyraeia > 2-01-FULL-45-10 > 2-01-FULL-45-10 > JAHFGO01. The sequence continues at coordinate 1,695 of JAHFGO010000113.1, forward strand.
AGCCGAAAGACCGTCTTTGCCTTTATGTCCGTACTCTTTGCCAATAATCCCAACGTAAATATCGCTATCGGAAACATGTTGCAAATACGCAGCGGCAGGAGATTTGCCCTTAGCGGGTAGGTCTTCGAAAAGAAAAACATCAAAACACTGCCGCAAGGTGGAATTATTGTTTATAACATCTCTGACTGCGAGTCGCTCTTCGTGAAGCTCTTTCTGATTAGCGCTAATAAATATTTTATATTTTTTCATATTCTATACCGATCATTGTTGAACAATTGTAGTACTCGGAGAAATGTTCGGCGACTTCTCGCTTATGTCTTTCCTATCCTCGGCTGCACTAGTTTTACTCTTGGGCATCGGGTAAAGCATCCCCATGTAATTCAATGTATCATTTCCCATGGGGCCTCCCCTTAAAATATTATCAATGGCCCGTAATTGCGCTATCTGATCCCTGGCCCATTCATCTCTGGGATTATCCTGCAAATAAGATTTTATCTTGTTAATAAGTTCTTTCCTTTTTATATTATATTTCCAATTTGGTATATTTGACCAATTTGAAACGCCATGATAAAACGATTGCGTTGCGGTTCTCCACCTCACATAAAAATCCGCAAATAGAGGCGAATATTCTTTTTTTAGAATTTCTTCTGAATATTTTATGATCGCCTCATCTCCAAGAGTCAATAATTCATTCTCTGAGGAAACATTTTCAAAATCATAGGCCATTTTCCCTGAAATATCCGAAAGATTCAGCATAATATAATCGTACGTAGATGAATTTTTATCTATCCTGTTTTTTAAGGACAAGAGCAAGTCTCGCGCCTCCCTGTATTTTGTTTGCTTCATCAGGCTTAGTGCTTTGACATAATCTTCATTCAGTTCTTTATTCGAAAAAGTCGGTTCCTGTTCCTTGACATTTTCTAACTGATTTTTTCCAGACGCAAGTCTCTTGAAATTGGCATTATAAATGGCGTACTTCTCGTTAAAAATGTCAAATTCATTTTTAAGTGTGTCGCTATCCTTTTTCTCAACATTTTTATAAATTCCTTTTAGATATTCTGCGGCATTAATAAAGCTGGTTTTCACATCGGCGACCTCTTTTGGCGCATTGAGGCCATTAACGTCCGTTATTATAGATTCAAGGCTCTTTAAGGCGATCTCGGCGGCCTTTCGCATATCTTCTTTTTCATCAACAGCCCATCCCAGATAAAGGTACATGTCGACACTTACCGCGCCCATTTGCAGGTCATAGTAGGCAATTTCGTCGAGATACTCGCTTGTGATGGGATTTGGACTAATTGTTATAGGCGGCGTATTGATATTTTCTGGCTCAGAAAATACCGTAGCCACAGAAAGAAGCGATAATGCTGTTAAAAATAGGATGTGTTTTGAATATTTCATCTTTTTAAAGCTAAATAAAATCATAATGTCCTCGGAAATTTTTCAAAAAGCGATTGCAACTTCCTATTTAATATCTTACCTTATAAATGTTATTTCCTGACTAAGATTATCCTAAAATCAGAAAACTTTTTATTTAGAACATTTTTTGTCATAACAATACCGAGGAGAATAACGATTGCGATACTAAATATTTTAGAAGCAATGTCAAGGGAGTTGACATATGATCTCTCCACGGTAAAGCTTGTAGTAAACCAGAAAACAAAACCACCTATCGCTGCAGCCAATAGATAACAGGCTACAAATCGCCAGAAAAAACTCCACCAGATTTTTATGACTCGGCTATATGTAGCTTCAGCGAATATCACTTCAAGCTTAATCTCACCGTTCATTTTGCGCCTCCTACGATAATTTTGAATCCTCCAAATATTTCAATAATTTCTCTGGATTCATTACTATGAGTCCCACCTCTTTTTTCAAATTGTCTGAAGGTTTCTCGTCGCACAAATCACGGTCGTTGGTTAACAAAACATCCATGCCTCCTAGATAGCTATCTATAACAATCTGTCTATCACGCATATTTACACCCTGTCTAGTCAAGACTCTAATTCTCTGCTGTAGTATTTCATTTCCTTTCCCATCTTCAAAGGTGCCAGCTAAACTACCGATTGTTCCTACCAGCTCTCCGATCGTCCCGACCATATAGTTAGGAAGTTTTGGTAAAGAGCTCGCGTATTCTAATGCGGCGCCTTTTTTGAGAAACAGCTGGTCAATCGTCTTTAAACTCACAAATAACTGTATCTTTCCTGATTTATATAGACTATTGATATGCTGCATATTTTTATAGATTTTATCACCTGGGCTAAATAAAGAGATTATGCAATCGGCGTCGATACTAACATTTATTTTTCTGTTTTCTTCCATTCTATTTTTCCGTTCGCACTTCTGGCTAAGACAACTCCGGCAGCAGCGCTGGATGAATTAAATCGGGAATCAGATGTGAATTCATAAAAATTGCCTACAACCCTCAAAATTCCTTCTTTCTTTAAGTTGTCTCTGTTCTTCTTAGCTGATAACGGCATAGTTTTCGTTTCGCTCAAGATTGCTGTCAATCCCTTTAGCACCCAGAAACAGTCAGGACCATATCTACCTAACGCATGCACCCTCTTCCTTTTGCCTTCACATACCAAAATACCTTCTGCTTTCTCTGTTTGGCGTGGCTGGCTAGGCCCTACGGGCTGTTGTTCCCATCTGATCGAGTTATCGCCGACTGAAGCTAAAAACTTCTTTAAGTATTCGGCATCCGGTTTATAGCGACAGAGCTTCTCCGTTGTGTCAGCCAGTAAATCAAGGAGCCGCTGATCGGACTCGCCTACTAACTTAATCCATGCTTTTGGTAAAGATTCCAAAATTATTTTTCTTTGCCTTGATATTTCTTGAATTTTCTTGGCATTTATAAGATATTCTCCATCCTCAATCGCATATTTACCAAGCAAATTATTGAATGTTGTTACAAGAAATTCGATATCATCATGCAATAAATCAAGATTACAAAATTTTCTATCTTCCCATGGACCCGTCTCCCTTGGAAGATAAAACCACCAATAAGCGCCGTTCGTCAAAACTGCTAATTCTATTCCCTCATAATCAGCATAATTTAATATCTGTTTTAATTCTTTTTCATCGAATTGAAGACCAATACGCTTAACCTCGATAAATACTCGTGCTTTACCTTTGATAAATAAGGCATAATCAACTTTATCGTTACCAACTCGATGGCGTAATTTAATACCATCGTTATTGGATATTGACCAATCGAGACAGATTAAGAGAGGCGTAACTATGGCGTGCTCAATAGTAGCCTCTTCATAAGATTGTATATCTTGGTTATTCCTTGTGTCTGCAATGAATTTTTTAAATCGCTCCAGTTCCATATACAAGCCTTTCTGCATTAGGTAACATCATTTTGCTTGCTCTGTTAAATAGGATAAATAGGAGAGCAAGTATTTTTAAGTAAACTGCTACATTCAACCAGTAAGTGCAACGTTTAAGGATTTCATGACCTCTCGAGGAGTTTGATAATTCAAGCACTTCCGAGGCCGGTTATTTAACAGATTTTCGATCTTTCTCACTTGGTCG
>JAHFGO010000051.1 GCA_023247385.1 Candidatus Omnitrophota bacterium
TGTCCCGCAGGAAATATAGATACGTTTATTTTTTGTGTCATAAAAAATATCGTCTGCATCGCCATCGATAGGAAGTTCTTTGGTAATTTTTCCTAATCGTATATCGAAAATTAATAATTTTGAGGGTTTGCGGCAGCCGATAAACGAACATTGATTGAGCTCATCCAGCGCCATAGTGAAATTTTCATTTGCATTTGTAAGTTGCCAGTTTGCTGCAGCTATCAATTTTTTACGATCAATGACTGATATTTGTTTGACTATAGGAACGTTCACGAATATCCTATCTCCATTCCTTTCAAGTTCAAATGCCTCGGGATGCGCCGGAAGCATTATTTCGCCAGTACGCTTTTCGCCTACAATATCAATTATCCCAATACCGCCTGAGCCATAACCAATATAAATAAGGTGGGTAACGGGATCGTAACGCATATTATCGGCGTCGTCGTTAAATTGTATATCATTAATGAGATTAAATGAATTTGCATCGAAGACACTGCATCGCCCATTGCCTCCGTTAGAAACGAAAAGCTTATTACTATCAGGGATAAAAATTATTCCCTGCGGTTCAGATAGCCCTGTAATAGTATGAATTTGTTTCCCTGTTTGTAAATCAATAATTTCCAAAGTATTATTACCAAGCGCTGCAATAAATAGCCGTTTACCTTTAAGATCAGCGGCTAAATGGTCAATGCGGCCTTTCACATTAGACAAGGGGATCTTTTGTATTAACTTAATGGCAGCTGTATTTTCAGCTTGAATATCGCTTAGCATAATAAAAAGGACTGTGAAAATTACGAAATATATTCTTCTCATACGCCCTTTCGAAATAACTAAAAGTAAAGCGTCATCCCTGACGTCAATTCCCAATCCGACGCCACATCCGAGAAGCCTTTCCTGGCACCAAAATCAAGGTCTATACCATTTATTTTCCATATAAAACCAACTAGCCCGGAAGTTTCTGGAAGCCCTTCGTTCTTGACTACACCGTTAATTTCTCCTACTACACGAAACTCGCCTTCAAAGGGATATTCTAATATGACACCCCATATTGCATTCGGCCCTACACCGGACCTATCTAATTCCATTCCAGCGTTAATATGATAAACCAGATTAGAGAATTTGTATGCTAATATACCAACCCCACTAACACCTGTATTTCTTTCCCCTTTAACGGTAGATGGAACCAGAGCGCTGAGTTCTATACTTAAGCTTGGACCGTCTTTGCCTTGTAGTATCCCCTCATGCAATATGCCTTTTAAGGAAACCGCGGGATCCTTTACTTCGAAATTCCGGCCTTCTCCTTCTTTATAGATTTGTATCTCAGACTCTCCAACCAGTTCCCAATTTTTGATAACGCCGTAATTGATTCGTGCGCTAGGCACAACAAGCTCATTTTCTTTATCTTGATGCCTTAATTGAAAGACTCCTAGTTCAAGCTCAAATTTATCTTTTTGAGCAACACTGGCATCTGTTGAGACAAAAGGCCGGTAGGCAAAAGAATTGCTTGGCATTAAATAAATGTTCACGAAGATCACCAAACAGATAAATAACTTCAATGATTTTTTCACCACAAAAAAGTATTTTCTACTTAACCAATTAACCCTTATTATACAACCCTGCCAAGAACTGTAAAATCGGTCTGTAATAACGTCTGAAACGGTCATCCGAACGTGCGGATAAAGACTTTTTGGATCGAATTTTCATAAGTCTTTGATTTTTCAGGCACTCTATTTTAACCTCTATTTCGATCGTCTTTAGCGATTCGCAAAGTTATTAAACAATTTAAATGTCCAATTATTGTATTTTAGAATTTATGTTCTTTAATAGGTATTCTGCGATGCGTTCATATGCTAAATTATTGGGATGCCCATCTCCTATTATTGCATATTTTTCATAAAATTCCCTGATATCCGTTATGCCTAATATCTGACTGGTCAAAAAAATATTTACATCTTCTTTTTTTAATTTTTCCAACACCATCCTGTCAATATTATTTTTGGCGTCCCAATAAAGCACATAGAATTGCCCATGGTATTTACTTTCAAATATTTTTTTTGATTTCGATATAACCTTCAGAAATAGTTCTATATCATTATTTCTTACTCTGTAATAAATCCTGTTAAATAAATATGACTTAAGCAATAGCCTTTTGCCCAAACAGTACTGTTTTTTTGCGTCCCATAACACAATATTGCCCGACCTGTCTAACTTATATGCAGGCCCTTTATACCACGAACTAGCAGGATACTTAAATGCACATCTCGATACATGATCCACCATGGCTCCATAGACAGCTATAAACGGTTGTTTATTAGATACAATTTTATCTACCATGCCGCTTTCTAAAATTCTAAGCATTTGCTGTGGGCCATATCCATGAAAGCCGAAATTATATGCTTCGTACTTTCCTTGCGACCTATCTTCAAACATAAACGGCAAATTTTCATTATCATTAACACCATCTCCGTAAGTAAAGGAACATCCAAAGAAAATAACATTTTTGAAATCCGGATTAAGGTGAGCGGGTTGAATGTCGTGAGGAGTAACCCTCAGTCCGTATTTGTTTCTACTATATATTATATCGTAGATAACCTTACCGTTTATTACTTCCTTTGATCTTACTTTCGCATTAGCTGACCCCGCATAGCCTCTCAATTCATCTTCAACAGTCTCAGTGCCACTATAAGTGACACATAACGGCTTACGTATAAATATAAAATAGTCATACGAAAAAAATGCTTCAGCAAAACCAAGCAATAGAATGATTATGGCTAAATTAAAAATAAATATCTTAACCCTTCTTGAAATCTCGCATTTTATTATTATATAAATCAAAATAAAAAATGTCTCCACAAAAATAAACAAAAAAGGAATTTTTATGAACTTTAGAATTAAGATGAATGAAGATAATACGAAAGTAAGAAAACCGGTTATTTCAATAGATCTTTTCACCTGCCCCCATCTTTGTCGTTTGATCACATCGGCCACTTACATTCGGTTCCCTTTTTCTCTATTCTCATAACTCTATATGAATTATTGGATTAATTCTTATTATACAAGTCTTTTAAGAAATGCAAAATCGGTATGCACTTGCGGCCCCAGCGTTCATCCTAATGTGCGGATAAAGACTTTCATTTATAATCTTCCATTTAAAAATTTATCCCTTTTGACTTACCATATCAACAGCCTCTCTGCTGATTGCCAGAAGAGAGGCTAACAGAAACAAGAGCCCTAATGGTATAAACTTAAGATTTTCAATACCAGCTATCGGCACATATTTAAGAATGTCGGGATTAAGAATTGAAGTTAATATGAAAAATGCCGCTAAAGAGAAAATTGAAATCCTATTCTTTATCCCATAAGCATAATTATATATTATAAAAGCGCATGGGATGACTGTATAAATCAATGCTGCCTTCCAGACTAAGGGTGAGCATAAAAGGATAGATATGATTAAGTATGAAATTTCCAAAGTTGAGAAGGCATATTTCTTTTTTGAATCTATTTTTTTAGACCACCATAGCAGCGCTGCAATAAACAGCAGCTGTAAGACACCTGATGTTAAATATACGATATTTGTATTGCCCGCCACTTTTGCGGATTTCAGAATCATGTAAAGAAAAGATTCGTTTTTAGGATTAATGAGCTGGCTGCTGACGGAATGTCCCATCATTTGCATCCAGGCATGAATGAGAAGAAAGAATTCTTGTCTATACCCCGGCCTTATCATAGGAATAGCCAGGAATGCTGGAAATGCGATGACTGTTGCCAGCGATAACCGCCATTTTCCCGATAATGCAAAATATAAAAGTATCGGAAAGAAAAATGGCTTAAAATGCAATATTAATGCAAACGTAATCCCGCCGATAAGCTGCATACCGTTCAAATAAAACAATAGAACCAGGACCAATAAAAATGCTATGAAGATATCAGTTTGACCTAAAGCGATGACATTCAAATATGGCCTTAGAACTAGAAAACTTACAATAAAAGAGAAAGCTATCTTTAAGTTTCGCGAAATCGTATGGCTTTTGTCAAAAATATATCTAAGAAATAATATAGAACATAAAAAAAGTATGTTCGCAATGAAACTCCATATGAGGAGCGCTATCCCAGCAGGAATTCTTGCAAAAGGTAAAAACAGAAAAACTGCAAAAGGAGAATACCTAAAATGATAAAAATCCTTTTGAAAGTCGTATATAGGGCCGTAACGTATATCAACAGGTCCATAGCCCCCGCTGCCTGGATACCTAAAATAAAAACCGTTCGCTGTATCATGAAAAACTTTAAAGTCTGAATAAGATATTTCCCAAGGCGGATTTGAGGATTTTATGCTTACCTTATTAAGATAATATATATCTATTAAAAATGAGGCCAACAAGAAGGCCAACAGGAAGATAAATATAAAGGACCAATGGCCGTTCCAACGCTCTATTAAAACCTTATTCATAGGTTGATATTATACCTCTAAAAAAATAAAAAACCCAAGATTTTTCTTGGGCATTTATTGCTCCTCTAGGGTGGAGTTGTTTTCCTCACCCCCCTCTCATGCCGTTTCCATAACCTTTTCTATTTCCGCTATAATATCTAACGGATTAAACGGTTTCTTTAGGCACCTTTTAATGCCACAAAAATTAATAAGCCAGGAATGCTCCTTTAAAGTATAATAACCTGTCATCGCAATCACAGGGATATTAGAGGTTTCAATCAAAGATTTCAAACCATTGGCAATTTCAAATCCGCTAGTCGAACGCATTCTGAGGTCTAATAATATAACATCCGGTTTTACCACCCGTGCAACTTTCAATGCTATAGTGCTGTCATTGATTCCGGTCACTTCGTAACCGCTAAATATCAGCATCTCTTTCAGCTCTTCCAAAAACTCTTTGTCGTCATCCACTACCATTATCTTCCTGCTGACCATTTTAAGTCCTTTGTATCTATATAAAATATACCGCAATTTGTATTATATGTAAATTGGCATATTCCCCTTTTTTCTGACTTTTTTCTATTTAAGATTTATATGGGAAAACAGGATTTTAACGGCTTACCGGCAGAGTTATTGTAACCGTTGTGCCCTTTCCAACTTTGCTTTCGATTTTCATATTGCCGTTATGAAGGTTGACTATCTGGTCGCAAATAGCGAGGCCGAGACCTACGCCATTTTTCTTTGTGGTAAAGAATGGCTCTGTTGTCCTTTTTAAGTCTTCTGGCATAATGCCGACACCCTTATCTTCGAAACTTATGTTAAAATGGCCCTGTTTATCAAACCAGCTTCTTATTGTTATCCCACCCTTCTTCTTTTTGAAAGACTCATATGCGTTATTCAAAATATTACTAAAAACTTCTTTCAATTGTAATTGGTCTGCCTCTACAAAGCATTCTTTTGGGGTCTTACATATCTTACGGATAGATATCCTACAATCCGGAAACCTGATTTTTGCAGTGGCAATGCATTCGTCCAAAAGATTATAGAGTTTTGCCTTTTCAAATTGCGGTGGTTTTATTCGTGAGTATATTAAAACATTATCTATAATCTGGTCTGCCTCAAGCACTTTCTTTTCTATATTTTGAAGGTGGCTGTCCAGCGATGGATTTTGTACTTTTCTTTTTATATTGTAAGCGGCAGTTCGGATTGCTGCTAATGGGTTACGCAGTTCATGGGCGATGATAGCAGTAAGGGCTCCTATGTCAGAAAGACGTTTTACCTTATTGAATTTTTCCACAGCGGCAAGCAATTCCTTGGTTTTTTTGTTGACAAGCATTTCGAGGGTGGCTTTATCTCTTTTTAATACCGCCTCTGCCTTCTTGCGCTCAGTGATGTCTTCAAAGCTTTCGATCGCACCAATAATAGTTCTATTCTCATCTTTAATCAAGTCGGCGTTTTTCAAAACAATACGAAGATGGCCATCGTTTCTCTTTATCGTACACTCTTTATTGGTAATCGGCTTCTTAATTTTTTTTGAAAACACACCGCAGTATTCCCTGCAGGGATATTCAGTAAAGATGGTGCATTTCTTACCGATCACCTCTTCGACTGTATAACCTGTAACCTCCTCGGCTCTTCTGTTCCAACTCGTAATGCGTTGGGCTGTATCTACAGTGAACAAGCCACTTGGTATGAGTTGAAAAATTTGTTCTAGATGTCTACTTTCGTTTTCCATCATGTACCCATCTGCGTTTCTTCCTGCGGTATCCTGTAGGCGTCAATCTGGTAAACTTCTCGAATATCCTTATAAAGGATTCTGTATTTCGGTATCCAATTTTATCCGAAACCTGGTTTATATTGAGGCTTGTGTTTTTTAACAGCCTCTTAGATTCTCCAATTTTAATTTTTAATTTATATCTGTTAAATCCAATGCCAGTGACTGATTTGAAAATTCTGCTTAAATATTTAGGACTTAAAGAAACTGCTTGGGCGGCATCTTCGAGGCAAACTTTCTTATGACAATTTCGTTCTACAAAATGCTTTACTTTTTCGATCTTAGCTGCTATATCATCTGCCATAACGCTGCCGTCACTATTTTTGCTTTCAAGCAATCTCTCTATAACTCCGCGAACCTCTTCAACGTCAAACGGCTTTTCGATGTAATCGTCAGCATGGCCTTTTAATGCTTTGATGGCTACGTCTTCCGAACTATGAGCTGTTAAAATAATAATGCCCAGATCTGGCGCCGTCTCCTTTATTCTGTTCAGAATCTCTACGCCGCATATGCCCGGCATCCTTACATCCAGCATGACGAGGTCTATCTCATTGGGCTTGTTCAATACTTCTAATGCTTCTTCGCCGCTTGCTGCCTCTATCACTTCATATTCCTCAAACGAATCTTTAAATTCTTTCCTGAATTCCCTATCGTCATCTACAAGCAATATCTTATTCTGCCGCATCTTCTTCGACCTTTGCTGTGATAGCAGCTATCACAGCTGCACCTTTACCTGAGCCATCTTTTGTAAGCATCATATCGATACGATTTGTCTTCCTGCCAAAAATTTCTCTTAATGCGGATTTTATATTTTTTGAAAAATGCGGATGTTTTTCATATAAACTGCCATCGATAGCAACGATATGCTTTCTGTATAAATTCGAATCCATCTTTGTTACAACGGCCGCTATAGCTGCTGCGCTGATTCTGGACGCGCGCCTGGACACCATTCCACATATTTTTTTAACAAGTTTTCTTTCTTCTAAACTGGATTTAGAAATGCCCAATCTCCTTAATAACATATTGGTTCTGGATAGGTTAGGGGATGAGTCACTTTCTATTATTGACATATATTCTGTTTTTAAGCTATATTTCTTAGCAAATATAATAGATGGCGGCGACTTTCTGAATAGCGTCTTCTTTCTGACGAGATCTTCAAGGATGAGTCTTGAAATTTCCCCTAAATACATGCCTGAAACCATCTTCTCCAAAATCTGGCTGCCCCTGTTATCTGATTCTTTATCCAACTGCATATCATAAGATGTACGCTTCAGCTTATTAAAATTCCCCCATTCTATATTGATTATCATTTGATTTTCAACATAGCAGCCATTTGTACCTGTTCCAATAATTACACCGACATCACAATTTCTATTTTCATAACCCCTGGCAGCTATGGTCCCGACCGTGTCATTAACAAGCGCGGATACTTTTATATTAGAAATTCCTTCTCCATCAAGGGCTTTTTCTAATAATTTCACAACATCCATCCCTATGACTCCTCTCGCGCTAAAACCCTTGGTCCAGCGTAAAAGATGGCCGCTAGCTATGCCTGTCTGCTCTACTGGAAATGAGAAGGTAAAGCCTATAGGCATTTTTTCATCATAACTCATCTTTTCCTTTTTCATGAAAACCTTAATGCATCTGGCGACAAAATCGAAAAGATTTTTCCCTTTACCAGTGATATGTTTTTTGTCCAAAACAAATTTTCGCGCTTTGAGATCGCCTATTTTGCCTTTGCCCATCAATTCTAATTTCAAAATCCTGAAATTCGTGCCGCCGAGGTCAAGGGCGATGAACCTGCCTTTCTCGTTTCCAGCCGGTATGTTTACATAGGTGGGGATCATCTTCAATGAGCTTTTCTGCCTCAAGAGCCCATTTCGCATCTCAGCATGAAAATCTTTTATGATCTTGCGCATATCATTCAGCGAAAGGGCGAAAGATTTTTCAATGCGCTGTAACATTTTATCGCTTCCCATCATCTCATTATCTTCAATATTTTATATTTTAATACACCTGCCGGCACTTTAATCTCAATGGTATCTTTTTCTTTGTGGTTCAAGAGGCCGCTGCCTACGGGAGAAGATATTGAGATCTTGCCTTGAGCGTAGTCTGCCTCCTCTTCAGCAACAAGCGTGTATTCCAGCTCTTCACCAGAATCCAAGTCCTTCAGTTTTACGGTTGCGCCTATCAGCACCTCATCTTTAGAGATATTCTCGTCGTCGAGTATTTGTGCACCTGCAAGTTGATTTTCCAATTCGGCTATCCTTTTCTCATTTAGAGCTTGAGCCTCTTTGGCGGCATCGTATTCTGCATTCTCGCTTATATCGCCATGGGCCCTGGCCGCGCCGATGGCCTTAGATAATTCTCTTCGTTTAACAGTCTTCAGATGCTCCAGCGCCTTTCGCAATTTTTCATACCCCTCTCGGGTCAAGTGAGATCTTCCACCTACCATATCATGCTCCCTTCCTAATAAAATTTTCCATATCCGCAGGCAGCGGTGATGTAAACTGTAATCTCTTGTGAGCGATGGGATGGGTAAATTCTATATATTTTGCGTGAAGCGCTACTCTTTTGAAGCGTAATCTAAAATCCTTTCTAAATGCATATACGCTCTCGCCCACCAGCGGATGGCCCATTTCTTTAAAATGTATGCGGATCTGATTGGTCCTCCCCGTAACCGGCTCTACTTCTAAAATGCTAAAGGCCTTCCTTCTTTCTAAAACCCTATATTTCGTTATGGCGTATTCTTTCCTATTCTTATTTTTATTATAGATAGGCATTTTTATAATATCAAAACCCTTTTTGATAGTGCCCTGAGCAAATGCTATATAGGTCTTCTTGACAGCCTTCTTTTTGAATTCTTCCATTAAAAGAGCTTGCATCTTTTTACCCTTGGCGTAGACGACTAACCCGGAAGTCTCCCTGTCGAGCCTGTGGCAAGGATAGGCATTCACTTCGATATTGCGAGAGTCCAATTCTTGATTTAATAAGCCGGTAAGGGTATTTGTCTCTTTCTTTGGGGTAGGGATTACAAGCATGCCTGAAGGTTTATCGACAACCATGAACCACTCATCCTCATAGATTATCCTATATCTCTTTTCAGCCATATGCGGCTTTATTTATATGCCGAGAAACATCACGAATACGCCTGTGAGAACTATCACAAGGCCTGCAAAGGCATGCGAATATTTCTCTGCCATATTGTGCTTTATCAGTTGAATTCCGGAATATGCGAGGAGGCTTTGCGTGAGCATCATGAATATAGTTACAAGAGAGAAGGTAAGGCTGGTTAAAAATATACCGGTCCATCCATATTCAGTTGCAAGGAACATCAGCGGTATCAGGGGCTCGCATGGCCCCAGCACAAAGATCGCAAAGAGCGTCCACAGAGTAACGGTCTTTCTACCGATCGCCTCGCTATCCACATCTTCGTACCTATGTTCTCGCGCTTTCTTTAAGCCCCATATAGTATATGCTACTCCGAACCCTATCAATAACCATAGCGCCACTTCTCCTCGATGGGACTCTGCTGCTCTGAACCTGGATAGGCTAAAGCCAAGCAATATGCCTATACCGCCTAACAAAATAGAAGAGCCAACATGGCCGATGCCAGAAAAAAATGTGATAATTAGCAGTTTGAACTTCGGCCACTTCTGGGCCTTTCCTATGACGGCAAAGGGCATCCAATGGTCCGGAGCCAGGCTATGCAGAAATGCGACAGAAAGCGTCGACAGTAGCAATAGAAGACAACCTTTGGCCATAATAGACCTCTTTCTTTTTTATATTATCCTTCCGTCCTTAGAATGTCAATATCAACAATATGATACACGATATGATGGCTGTGGTTGCACCGTAAATAAAAGGCGCGGCTGCGCCGATATGTGTCCATAGAAGTCCAGCTATAAGGCTTGCGAAAAATGCAAATATTCCTAGAACGAAATGGTAGAGGCCCAAGGCGGTCCCCACATGCTCTTTATCGACCATATCCGAGACGAGGGCCTTGCCTACGCCGTCCGTCATCGCGATGTAAAAACCGTACAGAGGAAAAAGTATCCACACCGGCTGGCTGTGCCTGATAAAGGCGAAACCTGTGTAGACGAGCGCGAATATCCCGTAACCAATGGCCATAACATCTTTACGCGGTATCCGGTCGGATAGCACCCCAAAGGGCGTCGCGAGGATCGTGTGCGACAGATTGTAGAGGACGTAAGCTGCTATAACAAGGATCGTAGAGAGGCCGAGCTGCTTGGAACGCACCAGAAGAAAAGCGTCGCTTGAATTCCCTATTGAGAATATTGAGGTCGCAAAGAGAAATCTTTTGAATACGGGGCTTAAGGTCTGGAATCCGGAAAATGCTCCTCCTGCCGTCGCGCTTCCCATAACGGGCACTTCTTTAAGAAATATGACGAGCGTTAGAACTGCGAGCGCCGCTGGCATAAAAGCGATAAGGAAGATGATTCTGATATTTTCTTTGAAGATGGCGAGAAACCATATCACAAGAAGCGGGCCTAAAAATGCACCGAAATTATCCATGGCGCGGTGGAACCCAAATGCCTTACCCTTGTACGCGGAATCGGTCGTATCCGAGATCATCGCGTCCCGCGCCGACGTGCGTAGGCCCTTACCGAAACGATCTAAGAACCGTGCCAGAAGTACGACCGGCCAACTATAAGCGAAGAAGAAGATGGGTTTTGCCAATGACGAAAGCGAGTATCCTGCAACGACAAATGGTCTGCGGATACGAAGGCGATCAGAGAGCCAACCTGAAAAACCTTTCAGGATACTCGCAGTCGATTCGGCGATCCCCTCAATAAGACCCAATATCGACATCGGTACGCCGACGATCGTTGTAAGGAAGATGGGTATGACGGGGTAGAGCATCTCGCTTGATATATCGGTGAAGAAGCTCACCACCCCTAATACGACTACATTCTTTTTTATGCCTTTAAAGAAGTTCATTTACTTTTTGTAGTATGGATTAGTGCGTATGTCGTATTCATCCTCGATCTCGCCCACTATCTCCTCTAAAAGGTCTTCAAGGGTAACCAGCCCTTTAAGCCTGTTCTGGCTATCGACTACTATAGCTAAATGCGTATGGCCTTTTTGAAATTCCTTGAGAAGCTCTGTCACCTTCTTGGACTCAGGGATGAAATTAGCCGAATATATTACATCTTGCAAGACGACCAGTTCTTTGTTAAAGGACATATTCAATAGATCTTTCATGTTCACAATGCCGATTATGTTGTCCGGATTATCCCTATAGACCGGGATTCTTGAATAACCGTATTCCAGCAACTTATCCATAATATCGTCGAACTTGGTGTTAACATCGATGGATACGATCTCGTCTTTGGGCGTCATGACGCTTTTCACTACGGCTTCACTAAAATCAAAAATTTTTGATAGCATCTTATATTTCTCTTTGTGAAGTGTGCCTTCCTCTTCGCCTATTTTTATGAGCGCTCTTATCTCTTCCTCTGTGACTAGGGCTGGCTTTCCCTTTGTCTGAAGGCCAATAAGGTTTATTATTGATTCAGTAATCAGCTCAAAAACCTTAACGACCGGGGAAAAAATGGTTATGAGCATGTGCACCGGCCTTGCCACTATAGAAGCAATTTTCTCAGCATAACGCGCGGCAAATGTTTTCGCCGTCACCTCGGAAACAATGATAAGGAAGGAAGATACGATAGTCGCAATAATAATTCCCCATCTACCACCTGATCCTATCAGACGAATTATTATTGCTGTCACAAGGACTGCTATTAGTGCATCTACAATATCATTTGCGACGAGGATTGTGCCAAAGAATTTTTCAGGAGTCTCCAGAATCTTTAATATAAGCTTAGCAGTATTCGAACCCTCCGCTGCCAGCTTTCGTAATTTGATACGGCTTGCCGCGATTATGGATATCTCAGATGCGGCCGTGAGAACGGCGAAAAGCAATAAAACTGTAAGTAGAAAAAATTCCATCATCTATATTTCAGGGTTTTACTATGCCTCCCGACACAATAAGTTTAATGCCATCCTCGATCGATATGTCCAAAATTTTCACCTCATCTTTGGGCACAAGCACCAGAAATCCGCTTAATGGGCTTGGAGTCGTGGCAATGAAAACATGTAAAAGTTGTTTTCCAGTTATATTTTGGGCTTCCTCAAAACTCTCATTTGTTAGAAATCCTATTGACCACATTCCCTTGGATGGATATTCCACTAAAACAACTTTCTTGAAGGCCGGACTTTCTTTAGAAATGAAGGAATCCACTATCTGCCTTGCCGCAGGATATACTTGGCGTATGAATGGAAGCTTTAAGAACCACCTCTCTAACCCTTGAAAGACTCTTTTTCCGATGAAATTTGTGGCTATGAAGCCTACGATAACGACGGTGATCAAACCCAAGATAAATCCTAAGCCTGGGACGGAAAAGCCCAGGTGCTTCCTGAGATAATAGTTGATTACCTTCCCCCAGATTCCATCTATAAAACGAAATATGGCAAATAGAAGATAGAGTGTGATAAAAAGCGGCAATGTGATTAGTAATCCTGTCACAAAATAACGCTTGATTTTCGACATAATCCTCCTGAAATTTTCTATAGAAAATTTCATCCCGAGAACCCGACGAACAGGAGCGTTCGAGGGATATTTTCTAATGATATATCGGTAAAATAATAAGCGCGGCCCAGACTATAATCGTAGTTACTACCCCGACTACTAGGCCGACCCAGAACCATTGTAAAAATGTAATTTTAATATTCCTATCCTTTTCCAGGATGCCTAACGCAACTATATTTGCGGTAGAGCCGACGAGTGTTATATTTCCTCCAAGACATCCTCCAAATAGAAGCGCCCACCATAACGGCTGAACGCTTGCGCTTAAGCCTTTGAAGCTCTGGATCACGGGGATGAGCGCCGCTACCAAAACGACGTTATCCAATATGCTTGAGCCTATCGTAGAGATCCATAATATAATTCCGGTTAGAGCCGAGATGCTATTGCCTGTGAGAGCGGTCAGGTTTTTTGCCAAGACATCGGTCGCCCCCGTATATTTGAGAGCGCCCGCTTGTGCGAAGAGGAGCATGAAAAAAGTAAGAGTCCACCACTCGACATCTTTTTCGACGTACTCCCTTGCCTTTTTCCGCTTCCAGATCATAACGCAACCGCTTGATACGAGTGGCATGATTAATAGAATTGTATTAGGTTCTAAGTTCCATAAAAGCTCCAGGCGATGGTGTAAAGAAATACTGAATAGTGTTGCCGCGAATATGGCAAGAGCTATTTTCAGCTCTTTGCCGGGCGGTATGGAGATGAGTTTAATCAGAATTTCATTTGCACCCAGCTCCCTGATGCGCTCGTCCATATGGCTTATAGACTTTCTATACCAGAAGATAAGTAAAGCTAGGGTAGCGAAAAGGCATATCGTAGCAAGCGGAAAAGCCTTTATAATGAAATCTTCAAAGGTAAGGTTGGCTTTAGATGCTATCAGTATCCCTATGGGGTTGCCAAGCACTGTGGCTGCGCTTCCAACATTAGTGGCGAGCACAGAGATGATTATATAAGGTACTGGGTCGACTTCGAAGTAATCGCATATCTCTAACACTGCCGCAACCATAAAGATGATAGAGACTACTTCAGAAGTCATTGTGGATAACAAAGCCGATATAACCGATATTATTATAACGAATTTTTTTGCGGTCATTCTTTGAATTCTTAAGATGAGCTGCACTATCCATGCGAAGAAGCCCGCGTCTTTCAGCAGCCCAACCAAGACCATCATACCCATCAGAAATAGAATCACCTCTAAAGATGCGGACTTTATCAGATTCTCAAGATCTATCGTCCGCGTCATCAGGAGGACCGAGGTTCCCAAGAATACGAAACCTAATCGAAAGTCCCAAAAGAATAACGAGCCCAGTACAGAGGCGGAGAATATCGATATAGCCCGGGACTGATGAGCGGTTAAACCGATATGTCTTGTCAAGATGCCAAGCCCAACCGATATGCCAATGAGAATTATAAATTTTTTAAGCACTGCGCTATCTCCTGATTATTATAATATCACGC
>JAHFGO010000052.1 GCA_023247385.1 Candidatus Omnitrophota bacterium
TAAGAGTCTCCAGAGACAAAAATGTGGCCTTTCCCAGATTATTCGCCTTCAGATGTTCTATAATTTTACTGATATCATTTTCACTTTCAGTAATAACAACCTGAGTATCGCTTCCCAGAAAAGTATTGATCGCCTCTTCGTATCCTCTCTGGACTTTTATCAAGTCGGCTAGAACACCTAATATGCCGCGAAATCTCTCATCGCCTCCCTCAAATCTAGCCAATAGGTTCTTTACGCCGCGATTAAAACCTTCATGCCTTTTCAGGCTGTCTTCCAACATTTCTATCTTGGACTTTACAACAGCTTTTCTATTCTCTTCTTTTACAATATCGGCTTCTATGACCTTTATCTCGGCCAGAATATTCTCATTTACATTATTTTTCGCATCTTTTCTTGCTCTAAGTGCGGAAACTTTGCTTTCTATATTTTTAAACTCTTTAACAACTTCTTCTAGAGATTCCTGAATTGAGCCGAGCTCTTTTTCTACGCTCTCCTTCTCAATGGCGAGTCTCCTCTGACGCGCTTTCCTATTTTGTATATCAGCACCGAGTTTTATAAGCTCGTTCTTGAGGCGCGTCTCTTTTGCAAGATAATCCACTGTCTGGACCTTGCTCACTTTAACCTTAAGTTCTATCTCGTCTATTTCTTTTGAAAGATTGTTTAAAAGAAGCTCTTTCTCGTCGATCTTCTTCTGCTTGGCTAGCCGTTCTGAACTAGTGCTCTTTAGATCTTTTTTTAGTTTCTCTACAAGCGCCTTGGTATTTTCAAGTTTCTCATTTACGACATCTATCTCTTTCTTCAGGCCGTCTTGAAAGCTATGCGTTTCCTCTGTACGCTCCTTATCGATCCCTATCTTATGCTTATTCATATCAATGGAGTTGGACGCCTCTAGATATCTATTCTTTAATTCGGAGATTTTTTGATTTAACTCATCCATGGACTGCCGGTCGCTAGCCAGTCTCTCAGTAATTGATTGTATCTCTAGCTCGACATCTTTCTCTCTTGTCCTGGCATCATTATTTTCTACAGAATGCGTCGCCTCTTGCGTCTTTAAATTCTTATATTCAGAGGACGATAATTTCACCTCTAGATCTTTCAGCTTGTTAAAGTCCACCTTATATCTTTCTGCCTTGCGCGCCTGCCTCTCTATGGATGACATCTGACGCTTCACCTCTTGTATAATATCATTTATGCGAAGCAGATTCTGTTCGGTCTGCTCCAGCTTCCTTAAGCCTTCTTTTTTCTTCGATTTATACTTTGTTATGCCGCTCGCCTCTTCGAATACGTAGCGCCTATCCTCTGGCTTTGAACTCAAGATCAAATCCATCTTGCCCTGCTCTATTATTGAGTAACTCTCAGTACCTATGCCAGTTCCCATCAAAAGTTCGGATATGTCCTTTAGTCTCACCGGGGTTTTATTCAGGAGATATTCGGTTTCGCCTGAGCGGAAGACGCGGCGGGTTATTGTGACTTCATCATAATCGATTGGCAGAATTCTCTTTTCATTGGAAAATGTGAGTGATACTTCTGCAAAATTTATCGGCTCTTTCGTGTCTGTACCATTGAAGATGACATCCTGCATGTTGGAGGCACGAAGACTTTTTGCTGACTGCTCACCAAGCACCCACCTTATGCCGTCTGCAACATTGGATTTTCCGCACCCATTAGGTCCGACTATAGCGGTGACACCTGGTTCGAAGTTCAGCTTGGTCTTTTCCGCAAATGATTTAAAACCTATTAGTTCTAATGATTTAAAATGCATATAATTTTATGATACCCTATATATAAATAGTATAACAAAATATCTCTTGTATAAATTAGTATAATAGAGACGAAAGTGTAGTAAAGTATACCACAGGATTATATAGAAGTCAAGGCAGGATGATATCTTTATCTCTCATAGCTTCGCGGAGTTTATCTGCGCCTTTAAACCTTATCGAATCGATCCCTAAGGCGCAAGCCTCTTTTATGAGGTCTTCTCTATCATCTATATATAATATTTTTGTTTTATCGCCGCCTGCTCGTTCTATCATATCTTCAAATATAAGGCGGTCTGGTTTTATAGCGCCTACCATAAACGAGAGGATAATTTCATCAAATATGTTTATGATGTCAAATTTCTTGCGTATATATTCAAAATGCAGCCTATTTACATTCGACAGCAGGAATAGTTTGTACGTTTTTTTCAACTGCCTTGCAATATTGCAAGTCGCCTCATCTTCCCAAAATATATCGTTCCAGATTGCTGTAAAATCTTTAAATGGGAGCTTCGCCCCGATAAGCTCTGTTGCCTTCTTATGAAATTCTCTTGGCGGCATTAGGCCTTTCTCAAAGGCCCTTGTTATCGGAGAATCAAAAAACAAATCGTAGATTTTTTTGGAATCTAAGTAAAATAGATTGGCGAGTTTTCTGGCAGCGATATTATGATCAAATCTGATGAGAGTATTCCCAAGGTCGAATACTATAACGCTATATTTTTTATTCACTAATTACTTTATTTATTTAACCATTGGGCATTTCTTCCACATAGCTCCACACACCCCGCCCATTTTTCCAGTTAAACAATACTTTATATCAGCTGCAAGCAAACCATAAACTAAACTCAAAACAAGAATCGAAATCCCAAGCGTATATCCTAATGTCTTAAGAATCCCTTCCTGCTTCTTCCCCACCACGCACAGTATGTATCCCAAGCCAAGCGACAGAAATAACATAAATAAACCTTTCATAAACATATCCCGCCTCCGATTTGCTATCGTTTTCTGTATACAAATCGTCCCGAGCCCCTCGCGTCTACACATAAACAAAGGACGCTCGGGGCGAGGGACTACCTTTCAATACCTGACTTTCATTAAACATAAGCCCTTTGCCGGCATTGTAGGGCCGCACGTGCTTCTATCTCTTTTTGCCAGAATATCCCTAATATAACTTGCGTTGATCTTCTTTCGGCCAATCTCTATAAGCGTACCTACTATATTTCTCACCATGTTATATAAAAACCCATCAGCTTCTATATAAATATACACTAAATCTGCTTCTTTTTCAATCTTAATATATTTTATCGTCCGGATGGAATCGTGCTCTTCGCTGTCTTTTGTTTGAAATGACCTGAAATCATGTCTTCCTAAAAGATATTTCGATGCCTCCCTCATTAAATTAATGTCGAGTTTATAAAAGCATCTTGCAGCAAATCTGCGAATAAATGGATCGACAAAGTCATTGTTCATGATTGTATAACGATATAATTTTGTCTTGGCGTTATGTTGTGAATTGAATCGCATATCCATTTCTTCGATATCTAATATCCTTATATCGCAGGGCAGTGCGGTATTTAAAGCCATCTGCAGATTTTTTAATGGAATCTTGGAATGTGTCTTGAAATTCGCTACCTGAGCTTTTGCATGGACCCCGGCATCTGTCCTTCCGGATCCGACTATACGCGCCTTATCGCCGGTTATCTTTTTTAAACGCTTTTCTATTATTTCCTGTATAGACTTGCCGTTCTTCTGAAATTGCCATCCGGAGTAGTTCGTGCCATCATATGCTATGGTTAGTTTTATATTACGCATGAAATTTTTCACCCCTCATTATCGCTTCAGGATTTTGTTCACGGCTTAGAATTTTTTCGCCGTGTGCTACGGGTTACGTCTCGCTCATTTGCAGGAATTCCTTCGTCCTCGCCTTCGGCGAGGACTTCAGTCAGTTCCTGCATTCGCTCGACGTAAATTCCACCTACGTGTATCAGGCTATTTCAGCCTTCGTGGCTTGTGTTATTCAGGTAGATAGCCTTCGGTGGATCCGAAGGCGGACCTTGCACACCGACCAGCTATAGACAATAATGCCGAAAAAATTTAATAAGCCGTTCACAAAATCCTTCGCGCTGTCAGCAGAAAATTTTATGGGTGACGCGACCGAGCCTTTTGGGGAAATAGCGAGCGGGGACTGGCGGCTATAGAGCCATGTTTAGCCAGCATCTATGGACAAGCTATTTAAAGCTAACGTTGGATGAATACCTACCTCCCGCGAGCCTTATAAACAAAAGGCGAGGGAGCGGCAGGACCCATAAAATTTTACTTGATCAGCCGCTCAGCGATTTGGATTGCGTTTAATGCAGCGCCTTTACGTATATTGTCGCTCACAATCCACATCGATATACCATTCTTGATAGATTCATCTTGTCTTATCCTGCCAACAAATACCTCGTCTTTACCTTCTGCGAGCATTGGCATCGGATATGAATTATTCTCTGGATCATCGATAACCACTAGGCCTGGCGCCTTGGAAAGAATTTCTTGAACCTCATCTGCACCGATATGTTTCTCGGTCTCTATATTAACGCTTTCTGAGTGCGCATAGAATACAGGGACCCTGATACAGGTAGCATTCACCTGAATAAATGGATCTTTCATGATCTTTCTTGTCTCATTGCCTATCTTCATCTCTTCCTTAGTGTATCTATTTTCCATAAATACATCTATCTGTGGAATTAGATTAAAAGCTATCCTGTGTGGAAATTCTACAGGAGTTACTTTTTTCTTGGCCAGAAACATCTTCGACTGTTCCCAGAGCTCTATTATCTTTTTCTGGCCTGCCCCGGATACAGATTGAAAAGTAGTAACAACTATCCTTTTAATCTTAGTGATCCTGTGTATTGGCCATAATGCCACGACCATCTGTATCGTAGAACAATTTGGATTTGCTATGATGCCTTTATTTTCTTTTATCTTTTCAGGATTAACCTCGGGAACCACTAAAGGCACATTCTTCTCCGTCCTGAACGCGCTTGAATTATCGACACAAACCGCGCCGGCCTTTACGGCGCTCGGCAGAAATTCTAAGCTTCTTGAAGCGCCAGCACTCGCCAATACTATATCTATGCCTTTAAATGAATCGTGGGTCAGCGCTTCGACTGGATAGGGTTTTCCTTTGAATTTCAGCTTTTTCCCTCTTGAATGTTCAGACGCAAGCAGCCTTATATTTTTGACAGGAAATTTACGCTCTTCTAGAATCCTTAAGAAACAATTTCCAACTGCTCCAGTTGCGCCCATTACCGCTACGTTATATTTCATATGCCTCCTCGAAGCAATTGCATATATAAACTCTCTAAGTATAAAGTTGGGTTTATGCGAGGTTTCTTGCTCATAAATTCTCCACCACCAGACCCCCTACCTCCTGGGTAGAACATCCCATCTTTCCTGCTGAAAGGCTCTTCAGTTTAGAGTTTACAACTTTTATGACAGAATTCTCCACTGCCTGCGCTGCTCGCACCTCTCCCAAATTATCCAAAAGCATACCGAGCGCACAAATAGCCGCCAACGGATTTATGACATTTTTGCCAGTATATTTTGGAGCGGAACCGCCTATCGGCTCAAACATCGATACGCCTTTCGGGTTGATATTGCCGCCGGCAGCTATTCCCATACCGCCCTGGATCATGGCTCCAAGGTCCGTTATAATATCACCAAACATATTGTCCGTAACTATACAATCGAACCACTCTGGATTCTTCACAAACCACATCGTTGCGGCGTCCACATGCGCGTAATCAGTCTCGATATCCGGATACTCTCTCTTTACTTCATCGAATGTCCTTTGCCACAAATCCCAAGCATAAGTAAGCACGTTGGTTTTGCCACAAAGTGTAAGTTTCTTCTTTTTATTACGCTTACGGCAATATTCGAATGCATAGCGAATACAGCGCTCTACGCCTTTTTTTGTATTATATGAAATTTGAATTGCCACTTCGTTTTTTTTGCCTTTATTTTTGAAACTGCCCATCCCTTTATATAGGCCTTCGGAGTTTTCTCGTATGACTACGAAGTCTATATCTTTATGGGTCTTGTCTTTTAATGGACAGAATAGCGAATTATATAATCTCACAGGCCTCAAATTGATGTACTGGTCGAGGCTGAACCGCATCTTCAAAAGTATGCCCTGCTCCAATATGCCTGGCTTTACTTCTGGGTGTCCTATTGCACCGAGATATATGGCATCAAATTTTTTAAGGTCAGCCAGCTCTTTATCTGTAATTGTCTTTCCTGTTTTAAGATACCTATTCCCGCCGTAATCGAGTATTTGGTCTTTATACGTAAAGTTAAATTTTTTGGATGCGGCTTTCAAGACCTTTAAGCCTTCTTTTATAACTTCTGGCCCTGTTCCATCTCCGGGAATGACTGCTATCTTATGAATTTTATTCTTCATTTTATCCTCTTTTTTAAATAATTCATGAGCCCCCCGGCATTGATAATTCTATGCATAAAGGTTGGATATTTTTCTATCCTATAACTTTCCTTTCTCGTCAAATTTCTAATTATCCCGAGCTTCGTATTAACTCTCACTAAATCTCCCTTCCTTATCCTCTTTGAGGGTTCCGTCGATTCGACTATAGGCAGTCCTATATTTACGCTGTTTCTAAAAAATATTCTGGCAAAGCTCGCTGCTATAACGCAGGACACGCCGCTTGTCTTTATTGCGATAGGCGCATGTTCCCTTGAAGAGCCGCATCCGAAATTCTTACCAGCCACTATAATATCTCCTGGTTTTACTTTTTTGATAAAATTTTTATCAACGTGCTCCATGCAGTGTCTCGCCAGTTCTGCCCTATCAGTGGTATTAAGATAACGAGCTGCTATTATGTCGTCGGTGTTTATGTCATCTCCGAACTTATGTGCGCGCCCTTTGTATGGCATATTTAAATAACCTCTTCCGGATGAGCAATTTTGCCTTTGACAGCACTAGCAGCGGCAATTGCCGGATTTGCCAGATATACTCCGCTGCCAGGATGGCCCATCCTTCCTATGAAGTTTCTATTGGTAGTTGATATGGCCTTCTCGCCTTCTGCCAATATTCCCATATGGCCACCCAGGCATGGTCCGCATGTCGGTGTCGAAAATACGCCGCCTGCTTCGACAAAAATTTTAGCCAACCCTTCCCTGACCGCCTCTAAATATATCTTCTGCGTCGCAGGGATAACGATGAGCCTAATATTGGATTTTATTTTCTTGCCGCGAAGTATCTTCGCAGCAACCCGAAGGTCGGATATCCTACCATTAGTACAAGAACCTATTACAACCTGATCTATCCATACATCTTTTAAGGCTTTGACCGGCTTCACATTGCTGGGAAGGCTAGGGACTGCCACAAGCGGCTCTATCTTCTTAGCATCGTATTCTTTCATAGCAGAATATTTCGCATCCTTGTCACTCGAATAGAATTTTCCCATGCCTCGTCTCGGCTTATTTTTTATCCCTCGGCTTCGCTCCCCTCGCTTCGCTCGGGACTTCGCGGGATAGAACCCTGAGCCTGCCGAAGGGTTCTTTATAGATTTAACGTAGCGTAATGTTATTTGATCTGGTGCGATTATGCCGCTCTTACCCCCGGCCTCTATGGCCATATTACACATTGCCAGCCTGTCATCCATTGAAAGATTTTCTATCGTCTCGCCGCAAAATTCCATTGCCTTATACAGAGCACCGTCGACACCGATGTCTCCTATCGTATGCAGAATGAGGTCCTTGCCGCCCACCCATTTATTGAGTTTTCCAAAAAATATAAATTTCATTGACTCTGGGGTTTTAAGCCAGCATTCTCCAGTTACAAAAGCGGCTGCCAGATCCGTTGAACCAATGCCTACTGAGACTGCACCTAACGCACCATAAGTGCATGTATGGGAATCAGCTCCTATAACAAGGTCCCCTGGCAGGACCAACCCCATCTCCGGGAGCAGTGCATGTTCTATGCCCATCCTGCCGACTTCAAAATAATTTTTTACTCCATACTTCTTGGCAAAGTTTGCTAAAATCTTACACTGATTTGCACTCTTCATATCTTTTGCCGGCGCGAAATGGTCCGGCACTAGGACTACCTTCTTTTTATCAAATACTTTTTTAAGACCCAGTTTCTCAAATTCCTCAATGGCAAAAGGCGCCGTAATGTCGTTGCCAAGACATAGGTCTATTTTGACGTTTAAGAATTCGCCTGGACGAACTTCCTTAGTCTTGGTATGTTTTAACAAAATTTTTTCAGTTATTGTATATCCCATCTTTTTACCTAAACGCTATACGCTATCATATCTCCTTCATCATTGCTATTTCATTGCAATTCGGAAAATATACGCATTTTATGCATTCACTCCATATTTTGCGGGGAAGTTCCTTCTTATCGATAGTTCTAAACCCAGCATGTTCAAAGAACTCAGGCACATATGTAAGCGCAAATACCTTCTTCACCCTTAAGGTGTGCGCTTCCTTAAGGCATTCTTCCAATAATTTACTGCCTACCCCTTTGCCAGATTTTCCCTTTGCGACTGCAAGGCTCTTTATTTCGGCCAGGTCTTCCCAATCTATATGAAGGGCGCAAGCCCCATGTATATTCTTTCCTTCCGCATACACGAAGAAATCCCTTATATTCTCATACAGCTCGCTCAACGACCTGGGAAGCATCATGTCGTGCTTAGCGTAGTAGTTGATGAGCTTTTGAATCTTCTTGACGTCAGTTACGTTAGCTTTACGTATCAATCATATACTCCTTGTTAACATAGCGTTAATGGCAAATGACATATGCTCTTATATTTTATGCGATCTTCAAACTTACATAATTTATATATAATACATATTCCGCATTTTGGATTCTGCGCTTTGCATGTCCTTCGGCCATGCTCTATTATATCTAAATGGAACTCATATATCAAGCGCTTCGGAACTATGCTGGATAGGACCTTATGTGCCTCCTCTATCTTTAATGTCTTATTTATTAAGCCCAGCCTCTTGGTCAGCCTGAATATATGCGTGTCAACCGGCATAACCGGCTTTCTGAAACTGAATAACAAAACACATGCTGCAGTCTTCGGACCAACGCCTTTCAAAGATTTGAGATATTCTAACGAATCCTCAATGCTTAATTTTTTAAGTGCTGACAAAGTTATACTGCCTTCGCGTCTTTTTATCTCAGTCAATATGCCCTTAATCCTGTGTGCTTTAATATCCGCTAATCCCGCATGTTTTATAGAATGAGTGATATCTTTAAGATCGGCTTTTAATATCTGATCCCACGGTTTAAATTTTCTTTTTAGTGTCCTAAAAGCCGGGATTGAATTCTTGTCGGTCGTATTTTGAGAAAGGACGGTGCGGATAAGCACATCCACAGGGCTGGCCTTCCTAAACGCTTTAGGCCTTCCATAAGCCTTGTTCAAAAATCGCAATATCTTCCTGATTTTACTCTGAATATTCATAAAAGAGGGTATATTATAATCTAAAATATATCCATCATCAATATATTTTGCTATTTGTCAGAATAGATATCGAGAATTGAAGATAATAGCAGCTTCGTGTAAGGATGGATTGGGTTGGAATAGATTTTTAAAGCAGAGCCTTCTTCTACAATTCGCCCCTCTTTCATAACAGCCAGCCTATCAGCCATGAACTTTATGACCCTGAGATCGTGGCTTATAAAAAGATACGTGATAGAAAATCTATTTTGTATAACTTTTAAGAGGTTCAGGATATCGAGCTGAATAGTAACATCGAGACTTGAGATAGGTTCATCGCATACTATAAATTCCGGGTCTGTCAGGACTGCTCTTCCGATAGCTATCCGCTGACGTTCTCCTCCAGAGAATTCATGAGGATATTTTTTGAGAGAGTTTTCTGGCAGTTTAACTAAATCCAAAACCTCTTCTATCCTTTTCCTCATCCCTGGCCTCTTGTCCCTTCTTTGTAATATAAGCCCCTCTCCAAGGATATCAAAAATTTTCATCTTAGGGTCAAGGCTGTTATACGGATCTTGAAATATGACCTGCGATCTCTGGGTCGCCAGGTTAATTTCGCCTGCTTCCGGCTTCAGAATGCCGAGGATGATTTTGCCTAGAGTAGTTTTCCCGCATCCAGATTCTCCAACCAATCCGAAAGTTTCTCCCTTCTCTATTTTTAAAGTGACGCCATCTACTGCTTTAACGACACCTTTTCTTTCTTTAAGATAGCCCCTTTCTACGGGAAAATATTTTCTTATGTTCTTACATTCGGCTATTATCATAACAGTGCCTTTACCGATTCTAATAGCGAGATCGTATACGACTTTTTAGGATTATTCAGAATTTCTGCAGTTTCACCCATCTCAATAAGTCTGCCTTTATACATAACTCCTACACGGTCGCACATTCTGGCGATTATCCCAACGTCATGACTTATAAAAAGTATCGAAACATTCTCCTTCTCTATAATCTCGTCCAATAAATCCAATATTTGAGCCTGTATGGTAACATCCAGCGCCGTTGTGGGCTCGTCGAGAATTACTATTTCTGGCAAATTTACAAGCGCCATTGCAATCAAGGCGCGCTGTTTCGTCCCTCCTGACAGCTGATGCGGATAATCATAAAATACCTTTTTGGGTTCTGGGATATGGACTCTATTTAGATATTCCAGTGATAATTCTCTTGCCTTTCGCGTGTCGAGTTTCTGATGGGCAACTATCGCTTCCATAATCTGATAGCCTATAGTGAATACAGGGTTAAACGCAGTTGACGGTTCCTGAAATACTATCGATATTCTGGAACCTCTTATTCCGCGCAGATCTTCTTCATACATGTGCAGTAAATCTATGCCATTGAATAGAATCTCGCCTTCGACTATCTTTCCTGGCGGGTTAATCAATTTCAAAATAGAGAGCGCTGTCAATGTCTTGCCAGATCCGGATTCCCCGACCAATCCAAACACCTCTTTTTCCTTTATATTGAAACCCACGCCATCAACGGCTTTAATGAGGCCATCTGGGGCATAAAAGTATGTTTTGAGATTCTTTACTTCTAGAATGTTCTCAGTCATTTTTTAGCCTTGGCTCTAATATATCGCGCAAACCTTCGCCCAATAAATTATATGCCAAAACAGTTAAAAGTATGAAGATCCCCGGGAATACAGTAAGCCACCATGCTACTCCAAGCGTAGATTTACCATCCATCAAGATGTTTCCCCAGCTCGGCGTCGGCGGCTGTACGCCAATGCCTAAAAAGCTCAAAGCAGATTCCACTAAGATTGCTCCACCAATTCCAAGCGTTGTGCTGACCAAAACTGGCCCGATGGCATTAGGTATCAGATGTTTTAATATAATCCAGCCATCGCTTGCTCCCATAACCCTCGACGCCGCCACATAGTCCCGTTCTTTCAGCGATAAAACTTCAGCCCTGACCAGCCGCGCTACCCCCATCCAGCTTGTAGCGCCAATTACCACCATGATGTTAAATATCGATGGCTCCAGAATTGCAACCACTGCAAGTATCAAGAAGAATGTCGGGAAACACAGCATTATATCCACAAATCTCATAATTACAGAATCTATCCTGCCGTCATAATAACCGGCAATCGAACCAAAGAATATCCCTATTAAAACTGCTATGCCTACAGCTATGAAACCTATTGATAAGGATATACGCGAGCCATATACTATACGCGAGAATATGTCTCTACCTAATGTATCTGTGCCGAAGATATGGTATTTTGACGGCGGCGTCAGAAGGGACTGATCATCGATAGCTGTAGGATCATACATAGCTATGAAAGGTGCGAATATTGCAAATATAATAATGACAATGATAAAAACAAAAGATGCGAATGCAATTTTATTTTTTATAAGATCTTTCATGTCTCTTTTGTAACCCCTGCCTGACCGGCAGGCAGGCTTATTCGCGGATCAGCATAAGAATAAGCTATATCTGCCAGCAGATTGCCAACCAACGTAAGCATAGCACCAATAGACAGTATTCCCATTATGGTCGGATAATCCCGTGCCATGACCGATTCGTAGAAGAGCCTGCCCATCCCTGGAATGGCAAATATAGATTCGAATATGACACTGCCGCCAATCAGGCCGGGGATTGAAAGACCAAGAATGGTTATTACTGGAAGGAGCGCGTTCTTAAGCGCATGTTTATAAATTACTTCGGCCTCTTTTAAGCCTTTCGCCCTTGCCGTTCTTATAAAATCCTGCCTAATAATTCCTATCATCGATGAGCGCATATATCGTGATATGCCAGCCAGGCTTCCAAAGGCTGCAATAGAAACCGGTAGAATCAGATGTTTCGTTATATCAAAAATTTTTCCTAAGAGGCTAAAATATTCAAAATCCAGACTCTTTATTCCTGAGATGGGAAGTATTCCTAAACTTATACCAAATAAGCTCATCAAAAGAAGGCTGAGCCAGAACTCCGGTATCGAAAATCCTATAAAAACAAATATTGTCGTAAGCCTATCCATAATAGATTTTCGCTTTACAGCGGAGATCACACCTAGCGGTATGCCTATGCCTAATATCAAGATAAGGGACGAAATATTGATTAAGAGTGTGATAGGAATGCGCTCTCTGATTTTTTTCCAGACGAGCCTATCATCTACATAAGAACGTCCAAAGTCGAATGTTATGAATCTATTAAGCCAATTGATATATTGAATATGAATGGGCTTGTCTAGGCCGTAAAGTTTTTCCAATCTTAGCCGAGCCTCATACGACACTTTCGGATTGAGGCTCGTCTGTATATCAGTTGGTTTGCCTGGAGCAAGATGGATTACGAAGAAGGATATTAGCGTTATCCCAAAAAATACAGGAACTAAACCTAACATGCGTCGAATTATATATTGAATCATTTTTACCTATACCTTTGCTCACTCTTCGGCACGTACCACTTTATAAAATTATAACCAATCCCTATCGGAGAAACCTCTACGTTGCGAAACCTCTTATGAATTATTGGTAATATCTCTGCAGAATATAAAAACAGGTTTGGCTGATCGTCGTAGATAAGCCTGTGAATTTTGTGGTAGGTTTCGGTACGCTTGGCTTGATCAAATGTGCGCCTGCCTTCTTCTAATAACCTATCCACTTCTTGATTATTATATCCGATGAAATTAAACTGGCCTTCGCGCATCTTTGAAGAATGCCATATATCGTAATTGTCGGGATCGCGAGATAGGAACCAGCCCATGAGGACAGCTTCGAAATGCCTCTTATCTATGAATTCGTTTATCATGGTGCTCCATTCGAGCACCCTTATCTTCACCTTTATACCTACGTCTTTGAGATACTTCTGTATCATCTCCGCCGTCCGCAGCCGCTCGCTATTGCCCTGGTTTACAAGAATGGTGAATTCGAATATTTTGCCATTTCTTTCCACCCAGCCGTCGCCGTCAGAATCTTCCCATCCTGCCTCTTTTAAAAGTCCTTTGGCCTTTCCTATGTCGTAAGGTATCGGCTTGACATTATTGTCATAGGCCCAGGAGTCCATCATGAAAGGGCCTGTAGTGACTCTGGCCAGGCCGAAGAATATAGTATCTATAATCTCATCTTTATCTATTGCATAATTTATAGCACTTCTCACCCTGACGTCCTGAAATTTCGAGTCTTGAAGATTATACCCCATGTAGGTATATCCAAAACTGGGATATTTAAATTTATTATAATGGGTTTTGAAAAACCCGTTATCTGTCTGGCGCGTATATTGCAATGGCGTAAGAGTCGCCAGATCGACTCCTTGGGTTTGTAGTTCAAGAAATATTATGGCGTCATCCGGTATGATTCTATATATATACCTATCTATGCATGGACGGCCTTCGAAATATTCATCATTTGCGACGAGCTCTATCAATTCATTTGTCTTCCATGTCTTAAATTTATATGGGCCTGTGCCCACGGGATGGCGGGCAAATGAAGTTTTATTTAAATCTTCGTCCTTCAGGACATGCTCCGGCATGATCCACATGCCCCAACTAGACAGGGCCGGAGAGAACGGCTCTTTATATGTCACTTTTACTGTATAATCATCCAAAACCCCCAGCGTCTTTATCCTTTCAAAGTCTCCGCAGTATGGAGTTTTTACATTCGGGTCTATGAGTTTGGTATACGTAAACTCTACATCTTTTGCAGTAAAGCTAATTCCATCATGCCATTTTACATTTTTCTTCAGATGAAATAATATGGTTAGCCCATTATCTAAA
>JAHFGO010000053.1 GCA_023247385.1 Candidatus Omnitrophota bacterium
ACTATCTTATCGCTTAAGCTGTAAATCTGCTTATTCTCATCCCAAGATTTATCTTCATCGAATTCCAGGCCAAGAGTGGATGCTAGCATTTCAACCGCAAGATCTTCAGCATAGTCTCCTGCAACTTTCTCGTTCTGCCCGAAGGCGTGGTGCTCGCTTAAGTATCCATATGCATGAGGATCTGCGGGAACAGCACAGCCGATGCTCGCAGCTATTAAACGATGCGGTTCGTTAGATGAGCATCTGGACATAACGGCATAAGCTATCATCCCGGGGTATAGCTCCTTTAGTCCCTCATTGCGCGAGACCACTTTGCATTCTGGGGGGAGTATGCTCGAGACATGCACTAGGTTACATTTTTCTATTCCCGCATCCCGGAGAGCAAGCTCAAAACTTCTTAGCTCTGCCTTATGCATCCCAACGCCTTTCGTGAAGAACATCTTCTTAGGAACGAGCAAATTCTTTCGCGGAACAAGCAACATATTAATCTCTATTTCTTATTAGAAAATACGTAACCTAAAATTCTGTATGTAAGTTTTGCAGCTAGAAAGTCGGATGCGATCTGCCCCTTTATAGGGCAAAGTTCCACTACATCAAACCCTACAACCTTTTTATCTTTGCATACATCCCTTAAAAGATCCAATGTCTCATACCAGCCGATCCCTCCCGGCTCCGGAGTGCCTACAGCTGGCATCAGCGATGGATCAAATACGTCTAAGTCTATCGTGACATATACATTCTCCATTAAGTTTTTTGAAACTACATCTTTCCACATTGGCGTATCTAATATGTCGTAAACATTCAGCACCTTCACCTTGCCATTTGACTGAGTAGACAGAAAATCCTTCTCCTCTTTCGACAGGCTTCTCGTGCCAACTTGAACCAATGGGCACATCTCATAAATTCTACGTGCAACGCAGCCGTGATTGAACCTGGAGCCGAAATATTCATTCCGCAAATCATGATGGGCATCGAGATGTAAAACTGATAGATTAGGATATACCTCGCGGGATGCCTTAACAGCTCCAATCGATACAGAATGTTCTCCGCCAAGCATCACCGGAAACTTGTTAGACTTTAGAAGCTCCAGCACTACAGAATATACTTTTTCTATCATCTCTTCCGAAGATGAGTTATCCACGCTAAGAGCATCCATGGTATGAATGCCCATCTTAAACGTCTCCTGATTCAGCTCATCATCGAAAAGTTCCATGTATCTAGAGGCATCTATTATGGCGGCAGGACCGATCTTTGTGCCCTTAATATAGGTAGTCGTCTTCTCATAAGGAACCTGGACTATTACCGCTTTGGATTTTTTGTAGCTTGCGTACTCCTCTTCAAGGGCAGCAAAATTTTTTATAGGGGTAGGTGTGTGGGTGGGCATTATAATATATTTCTCATCCATACTTTTATTTAATATCCCTGTAATTTGCTTGATAAGGTTTTGGCGTATTCCAAAATTTTTTTGGCAATATCATCATCCAAGGTTCCTACGCCGCAGCTTGGAGTAACTAACGATGACAGATTCTCTTTCTCGACACCTTTACTAATTAAAATAGTTAATGCAGATTTTAATCTATCGCTAAGCGTCTGGTTAGTCTCTTTCTCAATGGCATCGCTGGATGGTATTATGCCCCATGCTATAGCTCCGCCCTTCTTTAGAAAATTTTTTATGTCTGTGCTATATAGCAAAAACTCTTTGGTAAAATTATATGTGTCAAAGCTCAATATGTCAATCTCTCTTTTTAGAAGTAGCGAGAAATCCGTATTGCCACAGCAATGCACACCAACAAGAGCGCCGTCGCTTTTTATGGATTTGGATACTTCGTCGAAGTGTTCGAAGGCGCTTTCTATATTTATATTGACGAAGCTTGAACCAATAGAAACCAAATATGGTTCATCTATAAAAATAATAAGATTTGGAAAAAATTTCTTTAGCCTCTTTATCTGCCACTTCGTCTTCATTATCAAAATCTTCGTCAGGACTTCAAAGAGGTCTCTATCGTAAATGATCGCACGTTTATTCTGATCCGTGAGGTAGAGAGCGTAGCTTATAGGGCCCGTAACTTGCCCTTTTACAAATTTCATGTTCTTAGACGGCGCTTTCAAATATTCCAGAAATTTGTATAAACCCTTGGCATAATCTTCAGAGATAGAGAAAAAATCGAGGTCTCCTTCTACGTATTTGGCGTAAACTTGCTCAATGTCTCCAGCCACCTTTGATGTATCTACATGGATTGTCTTATTATTCTCATTCAGAACAAGACCTGGGATCTCTTCAGAAAATTGGACATACATATTCTCTAAGAACGACCTTTTAGGAAGCTGCGGCCAGAAGGGGATCGATTTGAAGTTATCAAAAATCACACGGCAGGCTGTCTGCGGGTCTTGGAATGGAACGCTGCCTATCCCTGTTGCGTCGAAATTGAATCTCAACTTTAAGCTCTGGGCCAATCGCTTAAACGTTTTATTCGTTTGAGCATGTTTGGATGGGTGCTCAAAAGTTCTAAAAGCTTGTCTCCAAAGTTTAAGTGCATAGGTTTATTCTGCAAAATCTTTAACTCTTCGCTGGATATTGTACCACTTCTATCAATATCCAGACTTCTCAAATCTTTAAATTCCTCAAGCGCCCTAGAGGGATCGTTCGCGAAGAATGCCTTCATGCCCTCAACGTCTTTGATCGCACTCTTCGGCATCCTTGCAGAGCCATATACTAATTTATACAATGCTGATGCAAGTTGCGACGGCCTATTCCCTAAATCTATTGAACCTTTGTCTGCGAAATATTCTCTTACCCTGGATGCATAGAGGACCAGCAGATTTGTCAAAAAATAGAATAGAAATGCGACAAGGCCTATCAGTGCAGCGTTAGACCCAGACCGATCTTTCCTATCGCCAAAGAATAAAAATTGCCAGGCTATCCTATATAGTATCATAGGTATCACAGATAGGATGGTTATAGTAAGCACGTCTCTATTCTTAATGTGGCTCATCTCGTGTCCTATAACTGCCTTCAGCTCTTCCTCATCGAGTAGGCCGAGGATACCTTCTGTAACGCATATTCTGCTATCTCTCATGGTGCGGCCGAAGGCAAACGCGTTCGGTATAGCAACTTGCGCTACGCCTATTCTGGGAACAGGGATCTTAGCTACCGCAGCCAGATCCCTAACCATCCTATGAAGGTCTGGATTCTCACCGTCTTTTAAATATCTTACGCGCATGGACCACTCAACTATCTTCGGCCCTATCATATATTGCGCCAGCATAATAACCAGCGAAAGCACTAGATAAAAATAAAAATTCCCTACGCCCATTGAATAACTGATCATAGATATGACAGCATATATTATCGCGAAGAGAATAGCAGTTAGTAAATACATCCTGATCTTTAAACTCCACATAATAACCACCCCTTCCTAAATTATACTATTTTGAATGGAAGATGGAATAGATGAGCCCCTTTAAAAGAAAACTCTCCATTCTTCTTTGTTCATCCAGCGTATTCTCTATGTCTTCTAACTCTATAACGCCTTTTTCGTGAAGAATTACGCCTATCTTCTTTTGAACCCGCTTGCTCTCCTCGAGATCTCTCTGAATCCTTAAGGCATCCTCTATGTCTTCTTTCGTGGCGAGGCCTCTTTCTATCAATATCTCGCCAAATTTTTTTCTGTCCCTTTTAAATAGCCCCATAATGCTCTCTTTCTTAAAACTGGGTGTCGGCTTTTAGAGTCCATTCCTGATAAGCAGTGGTATTTTTGCCCCAGAGCGTCATGCCGTAATCGAATTCTATATTGAATAATTTATTGCCCTGCCTGAGAACGCTGTCGCCAAATACTTGCCATACGCCGCCGATGCGCCATATGCCGTAACTTTCTTTTATGCTGCCCGTCCCTGGGTTGGATTTATACCCATCAACCTCGCTCTTTACGAGAAACCATGGCGCCGGCCAAAATCCTCCTTCTACAAAATAGGGAATATCGCTGGCTACGTGCCTAGTCCTCCATCTGTAACCAGTTTCTGCCCCGACATAACAAGGCAGGCTAAATTTTTTAGTGATAGGGAGATTAAATTGTTTCCCTATCAGCCCTCTCAACTCGAAAGCATCATCGCCTTTTCCTATAGAGGGTTGATTTGTAAATCTAGGATCATCTCCATGATAATTTCCGTAGCCGGGATATATAAAGACCTTGCCTTGTGCACTCAAGACGACTGGATTTTCCAAAAAGCGCCATTTGCCTCCTAATTTCACATTAGTAATGCCATGGTTTTTTCTCGCAAATGGCCCATCACTCGGCGCTCTTCCATATTCTTTATAATGCCCTTCTTTATATTCCAGTCCGAACTGGAAATTGAGCCAATCTGTAATGCCATACTCAAGCTTTGGCTCCATCACGAATTCCCAGCTCCTTGCATCTTTCCTATCTGTCAATTTTCTTTTCTTTCCGTCAGAGAGAAATTCCTCTTTCCCATAATCCCATTTCATGTAATACTCACCCCACACTTTATATTTTGGGACTGTCCATGCGCCTGCGAATGCGTTTTGAATAGTCATTACAGATATCAATAAAAAGGCTATTATTAAAATGATGATATTTTTTCTCATAGTGCTATAAGTATACACATATAATATTAAATTGTCAAAAAAAATATTCAATTGTTAATCATGAAAAAGCTAGTTTTTCTCTATTGACTTTGTCTTGCTATAGGGTATACTTGTAATTGAAAAAAGGTAAATTGCTCTTTTTGACAATGTGACAATTAGCAAGCGATAAAGGTAAACCATTTGAAAGAATGGGGCGTCCCTAAGGGGACTACCGCCGACGCGCAAGCGAAGGCGGCAGCAAAGCCGCATGCCTAAAGTTCGAAACCCTTCGATAGAACTCAGGGTTTCTCACCTGAGCGAAGTCGAAGGACGAAAGAACTATGGCAGATGGGCTGCCGAAATGTTAAAAAGGCCAGCGAACTTTACCTGGCCATTTTTTTGACCCTATTCTTTTGAGGTGGCGAGCCTTGAAAAATAGGGTTTTTTATTTGAAGCAGTTGCCTCAAACGAAAAAGGTAAACCTACCGAAAGGTGGGGGCGCAAAGCCACGGGTCCTGTGAAAAGCAGGATAGCCGAGCTGCCGAAACCCCTCAATAAATTCGGGGTTTCGTCCAGCGCTGTCCCGAGGCGAAGCCGAGGGAAGCGAAAGCGAGGGACGAAAGGAGGCAAATAAAATGAAGGCTTTAGTAATGCTCTTATTAGCGGTCATAATAATGGGATATATGATTACCGCCCTATTTGCTGAGACAAGGACATTGACAACCATGATAATAATCACTATAAAGGCTCCTGAGACTCAAGCGTCCCAAGCACCTAAGGGGTTGGAGGGCCTGTATAATGTAGCATTAAGCCAAAGTCAAAATCAACGTTTGATTAAAATAGAGGATCCCATAAATACGTCAACTGGATTACCAAGATATACTATGACCGAAAAGTTATAAAATTTATTTTTTATCGAACTGCTCAATCACTATAGGCTTAGGGGAAAATAAGAAATTTAAATCGGTTAAAGTCTCGCCTTCCTTTAGGCTCACTTTTATCTTGTCAGGTGAGCTTAATTTATAATCTGGCGAAACGGTAGCCAAATCAACCGCGATTTCATGCTCTCCAGGATAGACATAATCAAAATAATAACTTCCATCCGAGAAGGTAAGCGTATCTTTGCCGGCAGGAATGATATATACCCTCACATTTTGAAGCACTTCATCAACTTTTTTATCGTATACGCCATTCTTATCTATATCTACATAAAACCTTCCCTTTAGCTTGCCGGTAGAGACTATAGGAAATTCGACTGCAACAGACCGTAATGGCTCAATTGCGACAGATTGCGTTGGCACGGCTCCCCTCACTGCCATCTCAAGCGGCAGTTTGGAAAGATCGATCTTTACTTTCCTATTTCCAGGCACAACCTTTTGTATCACGGCGATGCCAGCCGCATTTGTATATGCAGCGCGACCATCTACTACATTAATCCTTATATTGGGAATACCTGGTTCTCCGACATCGTGTTTTCCATTTGAGTTCAAGTCTCTGAATACCGAAGCCTTTACTGCACCCCATTTATCCGGGGTAGCGATATCGAACATGTGCCTTACCTTGAATAGTATAGTATAGTGTTTTGTGGTCTGGTTCTCCGGGTCATAGAGATCATAATTACTTAAAGTGTAAGTTAGATCCCATATTGTGACCGGACTGGATCTAAATTCTGTACCAAGTATTAAGGTCACGAGCGCAGTGTCTTTAAAGGCCTCTCTCTGCGTGGTTGCAATCCTTAAATCACCGGAGCCGCTAAGATAATTTGTTACATTCAACCTCGTCCCTATATCTGTATTCCAGAATGTTGTGGTGTAACTTGCCGACGCTATCGTTTTAGTCTTTCTCATGTCCTGATATAATCTAAGATATGAGTTATTGAGGCTTGGGAAAAATTGAAATAATGTGGTTGAATAGGAATCTGTAAATGATCCACCTGTAGCCGTTCCAAACGCTTTCAAAATATAATAATCATAAC
Organism: Candidatus Omnitrophota bacterium; assembly: GCA_023247385.1. Taxonomy (GTDB): domain Bacteria; phylum Omnitrophota; class Gorgyraeia; order 2-01-FULL-45-10; family 2-01-FULL-45-10; genus JAHFGO01. The sequence continues at coordinate 6,558 of JAHFGO010000053.1, forward strand.
TCATCTGTGCAGTAAGGTTATTCCATACCTTTGTATAATCTATCCTGTAATCTCTATATCTATTTCCGCTCAGGTCGATTTCATCGCCTTCTGTTGTAGATTCTGTAACTGCATATGATAAATTTAGGTTTTGCTGCCAAGGCAGTGAAAAAGCGGTGCTGGCAGATAGGGATCTGTTAAAATTTGTAGGCAGCCTTGGATCTCTCTCAACATTATTCCTGTTCGCCCTGCCGCTGAGCGAACTAGACCAGTTTGGGGCAAACTTAAAGGTTGTGCCAAAATCCAGGCCTTCGTAATCTTGATACGTAGTGGGCACGCCAACGGATGCGTATTGATTGCCGACATGTTCATAGGAGGTCTTGAATGAATACAAATTCTCATCGAGCGAAATTGCCGCCCTCCAGTCATCATCCTGAAAATGGGCATTTACTTTATTGTCCGGGACGTAGTTTGACAAAGCGTATGCATAGTATAGGTTTAGATTTCGATATAGGTAAACCGTGCTGTCCAATACATATAAAAGGCCGCGGCGGGGATAGGTTGTTGTGCTGGACTTCCCTTGAGTCTCTGCTTCGCTCTCCTGATGAAGAATCATTCCGCCAACCCTGAACAGGTTATGTATATCCGTATATTCCTGTCGAATGGCATACATATCGCCTAAATACCTTACCGCACCTACGCTTGTCGGACCGGAGACAGTGTTGTCTATTTCGCCCGCCATAAAGGTTGTCTTGAGAGGGTCATAAAAGTGCGTAATCTCAGTTCCAAAATACGAGTCGGATTGCGAACGCAATTGGGGTATTCTGATGTAATTATCAAACACTTTGAACCAAAGGTTCTCCCCGTATAAGCCGAGAAATTCGCCATCCTGCTTAAGCCGTTGTTTCTGAGTCGTCCTGAAATCCCTCATTCTCACGTGGCCATCCACTGTGTAATCGTAAGTCTTGCCGCTTAGATACCAATCGGCCTGTCTTGTCCTATCATGGGCAGCTTCGTCTTTAAGATAACTCCATGTCGTATCGATCTTCAAATCTATATTGCGTCGGTACTCGGGAGGCAGGAGCTCTTCTCTTATATCAGGAGGGGGCAGCGGTTTCGCCTCTGGCGGCTTAGGTTTCTTTTCAAGGGGCACAACGGGTTTCGGGACACTAAATGTGGAGAACTCCTCCACTTTCCTCCTTGAAAATTTAACAGTGTTATTTGAGCTATCAAAAGAATACGATATGTCCAACATCTTGGCCAATGAATCAACAGAGATCATAAAACTACCAGAGTAGATTCTTGGTGCTTGATCTAATGTCAGGAATGGGGACTTATTCACCTTGACAACCGCATCTTCAGCTTTAAATTCTAACGGTGTGCCATCGCTTCTTATGACAATGAATCCGTCTTCGCTTGTCTTTAATAACATTGCCCCCATCTTCGATAAGATCGCATCGAGAGCTACCCACATCTCATCTGCTTTTCTCAAGATAGGCTTGTCGAGCCCAAGCTGTTCTTCGTCCAAGTAAAATTTAACCTCGGAGTCTTCATGATAACCATCAAAATAAGCATGTGCCTTTTCGGACTTTTTGGTTACTATCCACGCTTCTTCGTTTTTGGCCTCCTTAGCTTTAACTTCTTCGATAGGCTCGGCCGTATCTATTTTCTCCTCCACAACATCAGTTTTTTCCTCTGCTTCCTTTTTTAACGGTGTAATCAGTGCGACAGTAGATACTGCCATCTCTTGTACAAAAGTGACCTTTTCCGGCATCTTTTTTTCTTGAATGGACCTTACCGGTGTTTCTTCTTTCATATTGAGTTGAATAGTTTTTTCATTTGAACTTATAAAAAGTTTTTTAAATCTGGGCACACTATCCCTTATATAGGCTTGCAATCTGTCCCAAAAAGATTTGACAAAATTTATGATATGTTTTTTAGCGGCAAAACAACCTATGAAATACCCCATGAGAGTCTCGGCATTCACTCTTCCTGAAACAACCCTTCTCTTTTCGTTAACAGGCCTGGCCTCGATTCCGAATACCTCCCGATCCATTTTAGATATGGCCGTGTTTAGATGCTGTTTGCATTCTCTTATCTTCTCTTTAACCAAGAATAATAGAAGCTCCACCCTTTTAGAATCCGGGGACTCTTTATTAATATCGTTTAGTCTCTTGAAGGCCTCATAATATTTATCAAGCGCCATGAAGATCTTGTCATGATCCTGATCCACTGAAGCGGATTCCATGAGAGACATTATCTCTTCCAATTTATCCTTTGGCCCATTATTGTCCGCATAACACGATGAGATCGCCGAAAATGCCAAAAGCATTAAAGTCGCAATCAGGATTAACCTTCTAATATTTTGACTTCTTTTTATCATCTTTGATAGAGATTATATTTCTTAATTAATAAAAATGGGATACTAATCTATCCCATTTTTATCCTATTGCCATCCTTCAGCAAATTCTCGTATTTATATTTTTTATAAAAAACTCCTATGCTTCATTGAATTGCGAAACTGGACTGTGCGCCTAAAAGAGCTTCTCCACCATAATCCAGCACCAACTGTGCGAAATAATTTCCCTTCGGGAGCTTTTCTTTGGATTTTACTGAGAATTTCCTGTTGGTCTGCGGAAGTATCCCGGCCTTCTCCTTATTAACATCTATCGTCGCCACTTCAGTCTTTTTCTCATCTATTATCTTCACTGTGCCGGATGGCCTTATGAGTATATTACTGTCATTATAAACCATGCAGGAAATTTCAACTGCCTTATCTTTATCCTTGGCATCGACAGACATGCCTGTCAGCTTTGCCTTAAAGACACTCGTACCTTCTACTGTCACCAGAAGTATCGTCCCCAGCCTCACATTGACAGTTGCTCCAACACGTCTAAATTCAGACGGTGGTGTAGCCGTTTCGAAAAATATTACTCCGTAACGGCCTCCCTTCGCCTCCTTTGACAACGATACTACGTATCTCACCTGTTCCTGTTTGCCTACCGGTATATCAAACTCTGTCGGCCCTATCTTAACCGCATCCCCCAACGACCATGGAGTTGAGCCGACCGGTAAGAAATCATTGCTACCGTCAGGAAGATAAACTAGATCCTGAACGTATGCCCTGACATGGACAGGTGATTCTTCATCATAATTCAAAACTGTTACAACACCCGTCTTCTCTTCACCGGGCTTAAGCACCACTTCTGCGCGAGCTGGGTCTATGTTTATTTTCATCGCATAAGAGGTGGCGCTGCCGGCACAGCATATTATAAATATTATTAACAAAATTCCAAATCTTTTCATGACCTACCTCCCGTTATTTATAATAGTTATAAAAGCTCTGTCATCGTCCATCTTACAGATGCAAAATAGCTGCCTGCTATTTGATTTTTCGGTATCGTAAGAATATAGCGGAATCTGATCTTCACCTCTGTGCCCGTGTTATCGAGTGGATCGCTTGTATAGACGAGGCTTGGATTATCTCTGAAAGGCGTAGGCACATTTGTGCCATTGGTAACTATACCTCTGCCATCTATGACATCCACAACCTTCCATTCAAAATACTCATTCGGTATTGTATAAGCACCCGAAGTGAATGGCCGCACCATATTGACTTTTAAATACCACGTCTTGTTATTTGTGGAGGAACATGTCAGCTGGTTATGATAGACGCCCTGGTCCGATATCTCGCTCGTTTGACCGATCTCCATGGTTCTGAAATCAACCATGTCCCTGTCGAGCGACATGTCTATGGCTGCCATAGCCATCCCGCAGGTCATTAAAATTAAAATTGAGATTAAAATGGGTATTTTCATTATGGCGTATCCGTCATCGTGTAGAGAACGTTCAAATTATAATTACCAGCTCTTGCGTTCCCCGGCATATCAAGTCTATATTTAAATTGGATGGTAACCTCTCCGCCTTCGGAATCCATCGGGCCGCTAGTGTATACCCTGACCGGCAGCTCGGTAAACTCGTGCCATCCTTTCTCTGTAACCCCATCGCCGGTTGTGCGGCTCACCATCCACTTGAAGCTGTCTATTCCAACATTATTGTCCGGCGGTCCAATTACATTGCCTATAATTGATATCTTTAAATACCAGGGGTTCCCTTTATTGGAAATGCATTTCAACTCGTTATAATGGGTGTTGGGATACAGTTCGACGTGCTTGCCGGGTTCTGTATGGCCGAAGCTTATATTTGCATTGTCTAAGGAGAGTTTAAAGGTCGGCGGGACAACAACTGATGCGAACATGTCTCTTTGGGCTTGCTCGGAATAAATGTATTGATATCTTCCGAAGACAATTATTAAAATGACAATCGATATATAAATAAATCGTTTCATAATTATATTTAACTATATCATATGATTATAAATAAGTCAAATGCGCCAGGCTCATTTCGAGAAATAATCAAGGTTAAGGAGCAGTGGTCATGGTATAAACAACTGCTGCCGAATAGGCTTGGCCCGCGTTCAATCCTGATGGATTCAGGGCAAAATTAATGGTAATAAGAGTCCCGAAAGGAAGATTGGACATATCGTGAAATCCCGCAGTGAATACAGAGGTAGGCGTAGAGGAAAATGGATACCATTTTGGCGACTGGGTAATGGTGCCGTCTGCCTGGGCTCCAGTATTTCTATCGTATGGTTGGGATATGTAATATTGCAGCTTATCTGCGGTGAGAGGTGGATTTGTAATAGCGTGTATCTTAAAATACCATAGCGTCCCTGCATTTGACTTGCAGACGACGCCTACATCAGATTTGCCATCAAACTCTGCCCTGCCGTCAGGATAGACGATAGATTTGCTCGGATCTACGTTTGTAAATGGTACGATATCACGATATACCACATTCTGGTCCGTATAGAACTCCATGGAGAAGGCATTTTCGATAGCTATGGTGATATTGGTCGTTTTCGAAGTATCGATTGCAGAGATACTTGTAGTTATAAAGGTAAGAGCGATTAGTAGAAATAGTATTTTACGGGACATATCTCTATCACTTTTAAATGATAACTGTCTCTCCTTAAACACACTACGCCTTTTCACCTTATGAATTATCTAAAAATTTAGATTTTAGATTATGGTGTAGTTGTAATAGTATATGTGATGGTCCCGGTATACGTTGAACCTGTAGCGAGCCCTGTCGGATCCAGCGCGAAGTTAACACCAATGAATGTCCCAAGCGGTGTATTGAGGCTGTCGTTAGTCCCTGATGCGTATACTGTAGTAGCCAGAGCCGGTATGACCGTCCACGCATCCAAACCTGTTACTGTTCCGTTCGTAGCTGTGCTTGTATTCCTATTTGTAGGCTGCGATATATACCTGGATAGCTTACCGGTCAACGTAGTAGTTGCGAGATTCACCTTCGCATACCAATTTCCAGCGCCGTTGTATTTGCATATCAACCCGATATCCGGCTTTGAAGTCACGTGGCCAGTTGGAGTCACAACAGTTGAATCTGGAGTTATGCTTGTCCAAGGTATCGTGCCGCTTCCAAAGGTGGAATCCGTTGTCGTTGCAAACTCTATTGATAGCACAGATGCGATTGTAACGCTAGCAGATTGCGTTAGGTTCGTAACTGCAAATGCACTTGTTGTAGCTAAAACTATTACCATCGCCATGATTAGTATCCCTGCCAATTTCTTCATCTCTTTCACCTCCTTCTTAAATTATTTTAAAAACCATAGAAACAAAAAGGCCTAGCTGCTTTTTATCTTTTTTCGGCAACCAGGCTGTCTAATTATTAGATCCTTGGCTTTGCTGCCACCCTCGCTTCCGCATTGGTGGCAGTCCCATCAGGGACGTCTCCGCCTCACGACGGATTTACCTTTTCGTTTCCTAATTAAATATTACATGATGTCGATCTAGTTGTCAATAGCAAATATTTAACTTTTTTATAATTTAACATAACCTGCTATATCATCAGCTAAACTTAAGGAGAAGTGGCTAGCGTAAAAGTAATATTTATAATGTAGGAAACTCCAGAATATAAATTCTGCGGAGTGACTGCATAACTCAGTGTTGCCAATGTTCCATATGCTGAATTATTTTTATCGAGATTTCCTGCTGTATATATTACTGTTGCTGCAGTTGGAACAGAATACCAATTGGGTGGCTGAGCCAAAGTGCCATCGGCAGGCGAATTAGTGTTTCTGTCCCACGGCTGACCTAAATAATATTTAAAATTAGCCATGGGAAAACTTGGCGTCGAAGTGCTCGCGTCCATTTTGAGATACCAGGTAACGTCTAAGTTAGAACTGCATAGCACACCTGTGTCAGATTTTCCATCTCCATCAGACCTGCCATCAGCATAACATAGCGATTTAGCCGGATCTATATTCGTAAATGGAATATTTGTTGTGTAGAGGACGTTGGCATCTTGATAAAATTCAATTGAGAATATGCTTGTGACCGTCGTCTCCATAGTGGCAGTCTGCGTTACGGTCTCCGCATCAGCGTTAATAAATAACGCTAATAGCAAGATACCTGCATAGATCATCACAAGAAGGTTTTTGTTATATCGTTTCATCTGTCTATCTAATTTTGTTTTAATATACCAGATATTCTTTATGAGGTCAATAATAAAAAAGGGCCATCGGCATACTCGTGCCTTTAGCCCTTTCAAATATCATAATACGGCCTTTCATCTAATATAATCGACTGGCTATCAATTATGTAATTAAGGTGTAGTCGTCAATGTATAGGTAACGGTCGTCGCGTAATCACCTGTCGCAAGGCCGGTTCCATCGACCTTGAAGCTCAAAGCGGCTAATACGCCAAAAGGCGTGTTATTATTATCTGAACCAGCTGAGCTATATAGAGTGTGGCTTGATGCGGGTAGAGTAAACCAGTCTACTCCCTGTCCTAGCCCACCACTTGCCGACCCGCCTGTGTTCCTATTTATAGGCTGGGCCATATATATCGCAAGCTTCCCCGCTCCGGCTAAATTGCCTGTTGTATCCGTGGGTTGAATTTTCAAATACCAAGGTAGATCGAAGTTCGTAGTTACAACAAGCCCAATATCAGACTTACCATCGAACTCTGCTCGTCCAACAGGATAGTTAAACTGACTCGACGGGTTTATGCTTCCAAACGGAATAGACGTGTTGTATATGACATTGGTATCGTTGTAGAAAGCAAGTGAGAATACGTTTCCAACCGATGCTGTGACGCTCGAAGCCTTGGTTTGATCTACCGGCACAGCGAAAGCGCTTGCGGCAGCTAAAACTATTACCATCGCCATGATTAGTATCCCTGCCAATTTCTTCATCTCTTTCACCTCCTTCTTAAATTATTTTAAAAACCATAGAAACAAAAAGGCCTAGCTGCTTTTTATCTTT
>JAHFGO010000001.1:0-25426 GCA_023247385.1 Candidatus Omnitrophota bacterium
AGGTTGGCGTCAATAGGGCACGATATCGGCCTTGTCGCAGGAAAAACATATGAAGAGTCAATCCGAAAAAAAGAACGAATCGAAGAAGAGATTCACAGGCTAAAAGAAGCAAGACTAGAGAAAATTTTAAGGCGGCCTGGCGTATCATACGATGACATAGCAATGCATGAAGAGAATACGTATCTTTCGCAGGAAGAGATAAATGAAGTGGAGATAGAGATAAAATACGAGGGGTTTATCAAGCGACAGAGAATCGAGGTGGAACGTTTAAAAAAAATAGAAAGAATAAAGATGCCAGAAAATGTCGATTATAAAAAAATCAACGGATTATCGTCGGAGATAAAAGATAAACTATCAACGATAAGGCCGCTGAATTTAGGACAGGCAGCCAGGATATCAGGCGTAACGCCAGCGGCAATATCGATATTGATGGTGTACTTAGAGAAATTTAGAAGGCAGGGGTAACAGGAGACATGCAACTCTATAACGACTACAATACCTATCTCAAAACCAAATACGGATGCAAAGTCTATAAGATAGGCCTTGACGCAGGATTCTCATGCCCTAATCGCGACGGAACGAAAGGCTACGAAGGCTGCATATATTGTAATGAGGATGGTTCCAGGGCTTCCTATACAGCGTCAAATGAAAGCATTGCGCAGCAGCTGAAATCGAGAATTAAATTCTTGGCTGAAAAAAAAGGCGCAAAGAAATTCATAGGTTATTTTCAGGCATTTACCAATACTTATGCGCCGGTTGATAAGCTAAAGAAACTATATGATGAGGTCCTGCCGTTTAAAGAGGTGGTTGGCATCTCCATTGGGACCAGGCCTGATGTGATAGACAGAGATAAATTGAAACTTATATCTTCGTATAAAAATAGATATGAAGTATGGCTCGAGTACGGCCTGCAGTCTATAAACGATTGTATATTGAAATATCTAAATAGAGGTCACAATGTTAAAGATTTTTTAAATGCTGTAAGTTTAACTAAGGAATTCAAGATATCAGTCTGCGCACATATCATCTTGGGACTTCCAGGCGAAACGAAAAGCGACATGATTCAAACTGCTAAGAAATTGTCAGAATTAAATATTGATGGAGTTAAGATACATCTTCTGCATATATTAAAAGGCAGCCATTTAACGCAGTTGTACAAAGATGGCAAAATAAAATTACTTGAGCAGAATGAATACGTTGATATCGTATGTGATTTTTTGGAATACCTTGCCCCAAACATCATCATTCAACGGCTGACAGGGGAGGGGACCAGGCAAAACCATATTGCTCCGCTTTGGGCATTTGATAAGATTGGAACTATAAATAAGATAAAAGAGAGATTGCAGGAAAGAGGCAGCTGCCAGGGGATTAAATCTTACTGCCGTTCTTTATCACAGCGTTCTTTGGTATTATAACTATCCCGTCTCGTATAAAAAAGTTATCGCCATCAAAATTTTTTATATTCTTTTCATTTCTGATTCTAACGTTTCTGCCTATCCGTGCATTCTTGTCCACGATCGCCTTATAGATCTCTGAGCCATCACCAATGCCTATCTTGACAGGTTCCGCGCTGTTAGGATCCTCGTAATAGTCTGCGCCCATCATAACAGTCCTTGAGATTTTGCAATCTTTCCCAATTATCGATCTTAAGCCAACGATTGATTTTTTTATTTCAGCATCTGATATAATTGAGCCTTCCGCGACAAGAGACCGTTCGATTTTGGATCTCGCGATTCTGGCGGTTGGTAAAAATCTTGGACGGGTGAATACCAACCCTTCATAGAAGAATGAAAGATATGGTTTCGCTGCTGCTAAATCCATATTTGCAGTATAGAAAGCCCTAATAGTTCCAACATCCTTCCAGTATCCATTAAAGAGATAGCCGAATCCTTTGAATTTTTTTATCGAATGGGGGATGACCTCTTTGCCGAAATCAGTATCATCGCCCTCAAGTGATTCTGCCAGAACCTGAGCGTTAAATACATATACGCCCATAGATGCCAGCTAAAAAGGCCCGCTTGAACTCTTGCCAATTATTGGAGCTTTTCCTTTGAACCTAAAATACTGTAAATCACCTTTTGACTTAGGCTTTTCCTTAAATCCGATTATTCTATTTTTAATCCCGAGTCTTAAAATCCCAAATTCACTGGCCGCGTTCTCTTTAACAGGTATAACAGATACTGTAAAATCGGCTCCGCTTCTTCTGTGGAAATTTACGAGTTCCCTATAGTCCATGTTATAGAGCTGGTCTCCTGATAGTATCAACACCTCTTCGTCGCCTTTTAAATTAAGATGCAACAAATTCTTCCTGACGGCATCGGCGGTACCTTGAAACCACTCTATGTTCGCAAGGGTCTGTTCTGCGGCGAGGATTCTGACAAAAGCCCTGGAAAAATAATCAAAGTGGTAAGTGTTATTTATGTGATTATTTAAAGAGTGAGAATTAAATTGTGTTAGAACATAAATATTTTTTACATTAGAGTGCAGGCAATTACTTATAGGTATGTCTATGAGGCGGTATTTTCCGCCTATAGGAACCGCTGGCTTGGAGCGATACATCGTAAGGGGGAAGAGCCTCTTTCCTTGGCCACCACCCAAAATCAGCGCTGCAACTCTATGCATAGCGATATCCTTATTTAGCAAGTTAATTATAGCACAAAATAAAGCAAAAACAAGAATAAGAAAGCAGCAATAGGCGCTTTATTGCCTTGACATGTTCATCTCGCCAATTTATAATATTAATGGATTTAATAACTAAAGGAGATTTTATGGTTTTTAACTTTCTCCCTCAAGAATGTAATTTTTTCGATCTCTTCGAAAAACAAGTCGATTACGCCGTTGATGCGGCAAGTTATTTTAAAAGATTGGTAACAAATGATAGCATAGATAAGGCATCGTTACAAAAAATGCACAACCTTGAACACCAGGGAGACGAGATCACCCACGATATTTTTGACCGTCTAAATAAGACTTTCATTACACCATTCGACCGGGAAGATATTCACGCTCTGGCAAAGGAGCTGGATGATATCATTGATATGCTATATACTATCGTGAACCGATTGAGTGTTTATAAACTTGATGGCGCTGATAAAAATCTGGTAGAATTTGCTTCTGTAATCGAAGAGTCAGTTTGTGCTGTGGCATGTGCAGTCAAAGGATTGCGTAATACAAAGCAATTCAAATCTGTTTCAGAGTTCTGCGTGGAGGTTAATCGTTTGGAAAACGTCGGTGATTCTATGCGAGACACAGTGCTTGTGGAACTTTTTGAGAGAGCGAAGGACCCTATTTCTGTAATCAAGTGGAAAGAGATATATGAGGATGCGGAAACGGTGCTTGATATCTGTGAGGATGTAGCTCACGTAGTGCAATCCATACTGGTAAAACAGGCTTAATCCATCATGTTTAAAGTTCTTTTTTTGATAGCCCTTGCGCTTACATTTGACTTTCTAAACGGGTTCCACGATTCAGCTAATTCCATTGCCACAATAGTTTCAACTAGAGTGCTCTCGCCTCGCCTCGCTATTATATGGGCGGCTTTTTTTAATTTCATAGCATTTCTTTTTTTTGGACTTCATGTCGCTAACACTATCGGCAAAGGCATCATTGATATTGCCATTGTCGATAAAAGCACAATTTTTGGAACGCTTGTAGGCGCCTGTGGATGGAACATCATTACCTGGTATTTCGGTCTGCCTACAAGCTCTTCGCACGCACTCATTGGTGGCATGATAGGTGCTGCGTTAGTGAAAGTTGGGTCGAAGGCCATTATATGGAAAGGCATTTCAAAAACAGTAACATTCATATTTGTTTCACCAACTGTAGGGCTAATTTTAGGACTAGGATTCGGTATTCTCGTTTATTGGCTATTCAGGAAAAGCGCCCCGTTACAAGTAGATCATATCTTCAGAAAAGGGCAGTTATTATCAGCGGCGTTGTACAGCTTGGGGCACGGTGGTAATGATGCACAAAAAACAATGGGAATTATCGCTAGTCTTCTTTTTAGCGCTGGTTTATTGGGCAGCAGATTTTATGTTCCTTTCTGGGTTGTGATAATATGTCATACTGCCATTGCGTTGGGCACGATGTTCGGCGGATGGCGTATTGTCAAAACGATGGGACAGAAAGTTGCAAAACTCAAGCCCGTGGATGGATTCTGTGCAGAATCCGGTGCAGCCGTCACTTTATTCACGTCTTCGGCATTCGGCATACCTGTAAGCACCACACACACCATCACTGGAGCTATCATGGGTGTTGGATCGCTCCGGAGATTGAGTGCTGTTCGATGGGGGGTAGCAGAAACAATCGTTTGGGCATGGATACTAACCATTCCGTGTTCGGCGACAATATCCGCCTTGGCCTATATCCTACTCCGCAAATTCCAGTAATATAAATAAAATAGGGGGCAATATGGGAAAACTAAAAATCGTATTATTAGGTATCGCAGTTTTTGTTGTTTGTTTGTTTTGTGCTAATAGAACAGATGCAGAAGAAAACAAGTGGACGAGGCTGGTTGAAGAATCCGGCAAGGTATTAGCGGAGATACAACAGATGCCGGACCAAAGTATACCCGAAGACCTTATGAGAAGTTGCGAGGCTATCGCGATATTCCCTTCGACAATATCTGCTGGTTTTGTCTTCGGCGGAAAGTACGGACAGGGCATAATTATGGTACGTAATAAAAATGACTGGTCGAGCCCGGCTATTTTTACTATAGCAGGGGGGAGTATAGGATGGCAAATAGGGGGACAGGCAACTGATTTTGTATTATTAGTTATGAATAGGCGAAGTATCGATGGTATCCTGCAAGGCAAATTCAAGTTAGGAGCAGATGCGTCTGTAGCGGCAGGGCCAGTTGGTAGAGCCGCAGAGGCCTCTACAGACCTACATCTTAAAGGCGGAATATTATCCTACTCGAGAAGTCGCGGCCTATTTGCAGGCGTAAAATTAGAAGGCGCAGTGCTCACACAGCATTGGGATGGCGATAATGAGCTTTATGGCAAAAGCCTTTCAGCACGCGAAATACTCCTTGAAAATAAGGTCAAGATGCCAAAGTCAGCAGATGAAGCGCTGAAAGTCTTAAAGAAATATCCATACAAAAAGTAATTCCATAACATATTGATATGCAATTATATATGTTATTTGTTCTATATATGTTAAGTTAACATAAGATATATTATAGGACGTTACATATAATAAATATAGAATAAACTAGCGTTGTTTAGGGTTTATTTGGGTTTCTTTATAGAAACCAGCCAAGGATTGGAAAATCATCCGGGATTGGTATTGAGCTTGGGAATGGTATTGTTGCGCAGCCTTCCATAATTATTGCGATGAGGATCAGGATAGCGAAAAATAAAGCGATTTTAGGCCTGTTTTTCAATATTGAGGTCTCCCCCATCAATAATCACTCCAGAGGTATTTATCGACATATTGGGTTAAAATCTCCTGGATCTTGCTTGGAGGAGGCGGCGAAAAGTAGCGGTTTATAACAGCGTGGGCTACCTCATGGGCAAAGACGCCTTCACTGGAGTTGTCTATGGATACATACATGGCTTTCGTCTTATATTCATATAATGCTGCTGGTTTGTCAGGATTTGCAGGTGCGCGCAGTAAATAAACATCTATATTATCAGTCTTTTTAAGCCGCATATCCAGGATAGCCTCTACCCTCTCTATTATCCTGTCCACCCTACTCGAGGCAAGGTAGAAGTCATATGTGAATTCGAATCTTTGGCCGCCGAGACGCCATATGAAGTCATCGATATCCTTCTCCTCCATATAATGTATAGTTGTATATTTTGTTCTGAATATTTTTCCAGGCTGAGAGAAAGCCAAATTGGGATTACCGAATAATATTGGAAGGATTATTAATAAAAGAAGAAGGCGTTTCATCGCCTACTCGCCAGGCCCTGAAGTTACCTTAAATTGATCGATTTCGTCTTCAAGAAGCTCTATGGCCTTCCTGATCTTTACGTTATTCTCAGGGCTATCTTTTTCCGCGAGCATTTTCTTTACCATTGCAAGGTTGTTTTTGATACGGCGCATGCGCTGGTCAAATGAGCCTACTAACGCGTTTAAAGCCTCTTTAAGTTCTGCAAGCTGATCGGTTTTACGCAAATTTATCCTTTTCGTCAAATCGCCCGAACCTATCTCTTTAAGGTCCGCCTCGAATCTGTAAAGCGGACCTGCTATTCTGTGTGAAAGAAGAATAAATATAATCATGCCTGCTATAGTTATGCCCAGACCCACAATAAGCATAATAAATAGGATTTGAATAAAAAAGAAATTTGAAGTCCTTTCGATCCTTAATATGGAATTGAGATATCCGGTTGTAAGGGTATTGTTCGATATGTACATGAAAAGCCACCCTATGAGAACCGATTCCAGCAAAAGAAGCAGTATAAATCTATAAAGAAAACTTATTTGAAACCGTTTTTTTATAAAATAATTCTTTCTTCTTATCATAGATTTTCCCTGTTTATCTTTATTTTGGATTTTTTTCTCTTTTCTTTGAGCCAGTCCTCAAACAAGCGCCTTTCCTTCATAAGCATGATTCTTTTTTCGATTTCGGGTTTTAGGTTATCCAGGAGCGCTATCTCTATTTTTTCTCTTGCGGCTATTTCGACAATGTAATAGTTCATTTCATCGGTAAGAACCTTCGCATTGCCCTCTTCCATCTCAAAAGCGTCCAAAAGCACGCCGAATGTCAGGTCTCCGTATCCGACCGGCCCTATCGTCTCCCATCCGGAAACATCTTTATCGTTTAGATATTTTCTGTATGCCTTTTCAGCGATGCGCCTATCTTTTACCTTCAGTGCTTTGAAGGTGACTTTATACGATAAATTTTCATAATATTTTTTGATTTCCTCGTCAGTCGCAAATAGATAATCCTGAAACTCTCCCTTCTTAAAATCGATAAAGTCTCTCACCAGGGTCTGTTCCCAGAATGTTTTTATGGTGTCCACGAACCTACCCTCTCTGGCAAGGCCTTTTTCCATGGCCTCCTGGACGATAAGTTTGCGGTTTATTATAATTTCCAGCTGCTCGCGTTCTGTCTCGGGGGTAATCTTAAAAGACGGATCGAGCCTCGCTCTCATGGCGACCGCTTTCTTCAAATCAGATGCGTAGAGCGGATCTTTGTTCACGTAGGCTATGACATCATCTTTGTCAGCAATCTTGCCGCACCCGGATAAAACCACAACAAGTAAAAATGCAAGCAGATATCGTAACATTTAATACTCTCCTATAGATAGAGTTTATTCGATAACATCTCCAGCGTTATTCCACGTGCCAGTCCCAACACCGTTAAATGTACCGGTATCAGTTCCCGTATAAGTTCCTGCCGCCTGACCAGTAAAATCAATAGCTGATCCCGGTGCACTATTTATATTCCCAATCCATTGGTTATCCGCCCATTGAACACCTGTTATAGTAGCGGAGATGGCCCCGGCGCTCGTTGTTCCTGTAACATTCGCGTCCCACGATGCAATCTCTACCGGCATTCCTGTATACGCGCCGCTTACTATCGCAGCCCATATACCATTATCGTGCGAAGCAGTATTGCTGTAAAATGACATATCCATATTTCCTGTGATCGTACCGACTCCTCCATTAAAACTGCCGTTTATAGGTGAAATCGTCGATGAATACACTTCTGTTATCGGAACAGATATAAATTTATCCAATTCGGAAAGGGTAAAACCTATCGCGGTATGGTCTAATAGCTCCGTAACCTCTACCCATTCACCGGCCCCAGCTGCGCTCCAAACGCCATCGCCTTCTCCGGCTTCGACATATTCACCGGATACCATACCGGAAATCCATCCGGCCCTAAAGTCACCGCTGTCATTTCTATTCGCCAGCCAGATGCCCTTAAGATATCCTGAAAGCTCTCCAGCCGACCAGTCGCTGCCTGTGATGCTCCCGAGAAAATACGAGCCTGTCTTGGAGACCCCGCCCAGCGCCATCTTCCAGGAATCGACAGACTCTTCCGATGCTTCATAAGTGCCCTTGTATGCTCCGACCCATATGCCCCATTTCTGGCCGGTTAATTTTACAATCTCTCCGAAATTAAAACCCTGTATAGCACTCCCGTCCGAAAAACCGCCTTCACCACTCATCAGGAAAGGCTCACTAGTTTTCGGATAATTATATAAATCCCCAGGTGCTATTCCAATATCAGAGGACATCTGGTTTGCCACAAGGGTGCCGACTGAATTAAACGCGCCGATTTCCGGTAAAATCTCGCCATCGAAAGTGCCGGAGACATACCCCCCTCTGCTGATACCAGACCCGTCAGGCGGATCTATATAAATGGCCACCATTAGAGCTCTGGCCGGATTCTGACCGGGGCCTATTAAATAGCCGTAATATGCGCCGCCATCATATGTCGTCGGTGTGCCGATATCTTGGTTGTAACTATAAACATGGGCAAGCCATATGTCATTCAAGCTCACATTTGGATAATATCCTCCTGTGAGGGCTGCATGGGCAGGATTTTCAGTTGTGGCTGTCCACAAAGAATCTGTTCCAACCAAAATGCCATATGATAAATTACCCGAATAAATTAATCCTAAAAATGTATAGGTAGATTCAGAGGAAGAATCCTTATAATCCTCGCTTGGCGGTTCTGGAACGAAATAAAAGAAATTCTGTGCCTTTTCCCATTTCCAATTTCCTGTTGTATACGCCCACTCATCGTTTTCTTTATCGTAGCTACTTTTCTTGTAGCCGCCGTTATTGTAATAATACCAGTCGGTATAAGTTTCGGATCTATCATATGAACTGAACGCCGCGATATCATTATCATAGTAATAATAATTGTAAAGCTCTTCTGTGTCATCATCGGCCCAGTAGCTATATGAGCCTTCATACCGGGTGGTCTCGAAACTATTATCCAACAGATAGAGATTCGATAACATGTCGCTGAAAAATTTAAGCGGCTCTTCTGTGACGACAACCACGCTTGAGGTAGGCCCACCCTTTTCCGTAAACGGAAAACCGCTGAAAGGATCCCTCGTCCCGCTCTCTGGCGGCGTTATTATGCCAAAACCTGTATAGATGCTGAATAAGTAGCTATTCGTCGTGCCGTCAGGCGACGAATATCCCTCGGTTCCGCTCCCGGGCTCCCACCCTTCTTCCAACGCCTCACGCTCAGCTTGAGTCGTGTGGGCCGGATCCGTAACATCCCCTCTATCATTAGCAGAAGAGTTATCACCTGCATCTATATCCTTATGATTTGTACTTAACGTGCTACTGATGAATCCGTTTCCGCCTTCGAAGTATGCCTTGATCGTATCAGGATTAATAAAAAGATACATTATCGTGCCGCGCGCACCGGTTACAGCCAATGGCGTCTTTATTTTAAATGTTGATTTACCTTTAAGATTTTCGATCCGCGCCCTTATTGCGCCAGTGCTCGACTCGAACGAATTTTCATATTCACCGGTTTTAGGATCCATAACCAACTTGTCGAGCAATAGCTTCGAGTTGGGTTTTAAGTTTATAGCGTTGCCATTATCAAATCTGATTGCAACCATCCCGTTGTCCCCGGTTTCTATTGTATCCCCTTCACCGATAATCTCGTTAAGGTTAGCTTCATGCGCTGCCGCAGCGCCTTTCGTTGTTATCTTAACCTTCCCGGACATCTTTACTAAAACGCCTTTTATGACAGAGGCCTCGCCTTTTTTCGAAACTGAAGGCGGAATATTCGTATCCTGTTCGTGGAATTTCTTCTCAAGTTCAAAATATGGCCGCGGCCCGTTAGGCAGGTCTTGGGATGGCACCGCGACAGCGTTTCCGGCAGGAACTATCAACTCTTTTTCGGGGTGAGCGATATTAATGACTGATAATCGGCCTTCAGAGACCAGCATGCCGCTATTCCCGGATTGATAGAATGCAAATACATCTGAACCCTTCACCTTCCCTTTCGCATTTGGAGTAGAGATGACAAAATCCGCAGCATCTGACATCTTCGCTATTATCGCCCTCGCCTTCCCCCTGTCCAACATTATTTCCGCATTCTTTCTATTATTCTTCTTATCAAGCGTATAATCTTTTATCTCAAGGCGCGTATTCTGAGCAAGCCTTAAAACGGATTTATCATTAAATGTGATTTCAGCTTTCGAATTAGCCTTCGTTCTGACAGCATCTCCGACGGCAATGGCCTCGCTTTCCCTTATCGGCGCCGCAACTTCAGAGTTTGTCCGCAGCACATCAACCCTGCCTTCTGTATAAGTTATTCTGCCAATATCTTCTGCGTAAACACAAGAATACGATATTAAAACCGAAAAGATCGCAATAGAAAACATCGTAATAAATTTTCTACCATAATTTTTCATATAAACCTCCGATTTTTTAAAAGAAAAAATCGTCCTGAGTCCCTCGTCCCGAGCGTCCTTTGTTTATGTGTAGACGCGAGGGACTCGGGACGAGGGACTACAGTGTTAAAACTTGATTTCTATACCTGCACTGTATACATTACGCGCATAATCATATACTTTTATATTTGAACTGTCTTTGACAAACGTGTATTGCAATTGTATTTCTGAATCCTTATAGAATTTATAAGAAATGAGCGAAGAGACAGCATATACTCTGTCTTTCCGATATACATGATAGATGCTGTGTGAGTTTATGAAATCCTGCATGAAGATATCGCCGGAGACAGTAAAATTCAATTTATCTATAACCGGCCATAATAATGTTGCGTTTACCCTGTTACCAATATACTCCCAATTGGCGCCATCTGTCCACTCTTTATTCAATCCGTAACGCAAATTTACGAAACCTTTATTTTTAGCGTAGAATAAATACCACGCAAGGCCGCCGCTGAACTCGTTTCCATCTCTGTTCTCATCTGGGGTGCTGGGAGCCCACAGATAATCCCTAAACTGATATTTAATGTAAGCCTGGGCCATATTCGAATTGTCAACCATGAAATTATATACGCCGCTTGTGGACGGAGTAGATAGATACGCTTTATCATTCACTATTGTATAGTTATAAAGCGTCGGAAAAGTCAACAGGCTATTTTCAAAATATACATTGGGCTGAATTGCGAAGGTGTTACTTACCATATCGTAAAACCCAAGGTCATTCTGCTTCGCATAATAAAACAAATATTGTCCTTTCACTCCAAGATTTTCGTTAAAACGCTTATTATATTCTCCTGTAGCCGTGTATACCTCACGCGAATCGGCCTGGTCCGTGATATTTGTCGCAAGCGATGTATCGCTGGGTTTAAGTATAACATTATCGTCATATTGCCATGCGCTGCCAAAAGTGAATCTAAACGGTTTTTCAGCTTCCATCCTTTTTTCTATCGCATTCATATATTCGCTGGCGAAATTTGCCATGGTAGAGCTTGGATCTACAATTACAACTTCTTTCAGTATCTTTTTAGCATCTATAAATTTTTTAGCTTTCAGATAACAAATCCCTATCTGATAATCGCAGGCCTGAGTCATAGACTTATCTAATTCTTTCGCGCTACGAAATGCTGCTATAGCTTCGTCTTCCTTCCCATCTTTCAATAGGACCAGCCCTTTCAAAAACGAGACTTGTGCAGGTCTTATGCCCTCTTCTTGAGCTTCTAGAATCCATCTTTTGGCCTCCTCGAGCTGGCCAGTCTGGTAAAGACAGTCTATAAGCTCTATCAGAGCGCCTTTTATCTTCGGTGAGAATGTGACAGCATCTCTAAGGTGCGGAATCGCTTCTTTATAATTCTGCAGCTGTTTAAAGGTGAGGCCCAAATAATAAGCAGCGAGCGTTGATTTCGGATCTTCTTCCCACGCCTTCTTCAAAGTAATAAGCGCTTCATCATAATTCTCGTGCCTGTACTGTCCAATGCCCTTTTCCAAAATTGGGCTCACCTTTTCTTGCTCTGCCGAGTAGCCTATAGAAATAAGGCTTAAACATAATAAGAGGCCTATTAGTAATATTTTCATATAACTTATTGGTGGAGAGGAAGTAAAGCGATGCCGGCCATATGCACCAGTTCTTTTACAAGTGCGATATCTTTTTCTGAAAAATCAATGCCTTTTCTCACCATGTTAAGATTAATGACGCCATACACACCCTCAGTATTGCCTTTATTGAAAGGCACCACCATGGATGACTTAATATCGTGCCTTTTCATCTTCTGAGAAAGGCCATTTTTATTTTCATCCTTTGGCAGGATAATGGATTGGGCAGTGGCTGCGGCAAAGCCGGCTATCCCCTCCCCCACCTTTATAGTGGTATCGTTCACTATCTTAGGGTCAAGTTTTGACGCTACTTTTATGCGTAACGCGCGGGTCTTCTTATCAAGGACCATAACAGAACCTGAATCCGCGCCAAGGGCAAGTGTGCAGGAATTTAATAGAGAGCTTAAAATTTTTTCTTCATAATAGCGCGAAAATATAGGATCTAATTCGATGACCTGAGGGACAATCTCTCCAAGGCGTTTCTTATGATATCCTGTCTGCGCCATATATGAAAACATATCCTTCAACAGATTGATTATTGTATATATCTTGTTATAAGAAAAGACGTTGATGTCTAAAAGGGCATCCATCAGCGTCTCCAATTTTACGCCCAATTTTTCCGCTTCTTTTGCGTATTCGGAAATTGATTTTCTCGCCTTCAGGATTAGGGGCCCAAGTATTATATAAGCAACCGTTCTATTACCAACGACCTTGATTGGGACAACAAATATGTCAAGGCCAAGAGGACATTTGAAATTAGTCTCTTTAGTTATATCAAGATGTGGACGCTTTGCACCCTCTCTCATTATGCAGTTACCGCAGAAGTTATCGGTATTAGGAACTTTCGGTAATATTTCGCTGGCTAATCGGTTGGGCCGGCTTACCTTGGACAAGTCCTTCCCTTCCAGGGAAATCGTTCTTAATGTTATTTCGAGGGCTTCTGAGAATTGATCTTGAATTTTTTGCCAATCTTCAAGATTTACTAGATCCGCGAGGCTCAGATCTGTATGGAGCATTAATAAATTATTGCCTTATCTTTATTTAACTCTGGGATAAGATTGTGTTTTCGCAGTTTATTATATAAGGTTGTCCTGTTAACCCCCAATCTCTTCGCGGCCTTCTTTTTATTCCATCCCACCTCTTCTAAAATCTTGAGTATGTATATTTTTTCGGGATCTTTTAAGGCGTTCTTAAGAGATTCCGTGTCCTTGTTATTTCCCAAAGCCGGTTCTAAGGGGATTTGCGATGAGCTCTTTATGATAATTTCCGGCAGATCGTCTTTTTCAATTATGCCATCCGTGTCCAGTATGACGGCGCGCTCAATTATATTTTCTAATTCCCTTATATTCCCGGGCCAATCATAACTTATTAGCGCCGCAAGCGTGCTTTGTGATACGCCTTCTATTCTTTTATGATTTTCTTTTGAATAGAAGTTAATGAAATGATTTACTAAAATAAGTATGTCTTGCTTTCTATTTCTTAGCGGAGGAATATTTATAGATATAACATTAAGACGATAGAACAGGTCCTCTCTGAATTTCTTTTCAGCCACTAATTTTTCCAGGTCCTGATTGGTAGAGGCTATGATGCGCACATCCACCTTCATTGTTTTATGGTCGCCCACTCTTTCAAATTCTTTCTGCTGCAGGACCCTTAAGAGCTTCACCTGAAGATCCGGGGAGAATGAATCGATATCGTCAAGTAATATTGTCCCGCCATGCGCAAGTTCAAATCTTCCCTTTCGATCGTTTATGGCGCCCGTAAACGCACCCTTCGTATGTCCAAACAATTCGCTTTCGATGATTTCTCTCGGCAGTGCGCCGCAGGACATCTCTATAAACGGTCTATTCCTTCTCTCTTTGTCGGCCTGATGTATGGCGCGCGCTATCATCCTTTTACCTGTTCCGCTCTCACCACGAAGCAAAATCGTAGCTTTCGAAGTGGCAACCCGTTCAACGAGAGAATATATTTCACTCATAGTGCCCACCAAGCCATAAAATGTTTCTTCTTTAGTATTGACTTTTTGCATTACAGGAGGTTTGATTTCGCAGGATGCATGTTTATTGGTTAGGGCCTTTTCAATGGTAGATATGACCTTCTCGTCTTCAACGGGTTTTATGAGATAGTCGAACGCCCCCATTTGTAAGCTGCTAAGCGCGTTGTCGAGATTGCCGTGCGAGGATAGAACTATGACTTCCGCGGGATAAGACTGTTCCTTGATTATCTTTAATAATTCTATGCCGGCAGTCGCATCTATATCGGCCAAAATCAGATGATAGATATTTTCGTCCAGGCATGCGATGGATTGTTTTATGGACTCGGCAATATCTACCTTGTAGCCGGAACGGGAAAGAAGTTCATAAAGGGATTTTTGAGAAAGCCTATCGCTATTTAATATTAGGATGCGATGCCTAATCATTTTTCTGTTAAGGCGTTGCGGATCTCTTCTTCTAATTTATTTGTATAATTATTCAATTTTTCCAGGAGAAGCGACATCTTTCTTATCCCCTGTTTTGATTCTAATAAAAATTGTCTTCCTTGCGGGTTCTCGCCTATTGCCTGCAGGGCTAAATTTATGAAACGATTTGTGGCATCGACTGGACTGTATAAGTCATTTATTATTCCCTTATATATTCCCCGCATAGACATAAGCTTTCTGTATTGAGTAGTTCTACTTTTTGTCCTGGCTATTTTGCTCTTACGGTTTTGTTTAGTTAATGTTACCATATAAATTTAAGTTATGCAAACTAATAATCTTACTTTTTTATACACTAACATTTTTACTTGTTTTTTATTTCGAGCGCTTTTATTTTTTGTTCCAAAAATTTCAATATACGGCGATCTTTGATTTTACTCTGAACATATTTGTAAAGTTCGACAGCCTTCTGCGGCATATTCAAGTTTTCAATATATATGTTTTCCACTAGCGGTAAAAGCTGCATAAACGATGCAAAGGACGGATATTTATTCAATGTGTATTCTAAAGCCTTTCCGGCCGCCCCGTAGTCCTTCAAACTTAAATGCGTTTGAATTGATAGAACAGATGCCGTATACCCAAGCATCTTTCCGGAATATTCTGATTCCATCTTTGCGTAAAATGTTACTGCCTCTCGATACGCTTCCCTCGCCTCTTTATCATTACCCTTCGAATCGTAATATCTTCCTACGTAGAGAGGCATCTGAATACCCAGCCGGGTAGTGGGATATTTTTCTTCAAGGATTTTATATTTTTCCAGTGCCTCATTCCACCTGTTTTGTTTTTCGTAGATTAGACCCCTTGAAAACTGCGACGTGCTTAACATGCCTGCATCGCTTGAATACTTACGGCTTATATCCTCTGCCGCATCCATGGCCTCATTGTACTTTTTGTTATTCACATAGAATTCCAGCAGGGCTATATGGCCGAACTTTGTTATATTTGCATTTGGATATTTTTTAAGCAAAAGTTTCAGCTCACGCTCCACTGACGCAAGCTGTGCAGGAGGCGCAACATCCGGGTTTGCTGCTATTTTATAAGCTTTCTTCATCGCACCATGAAATATCTTTTCTGCCGCATATTCACCGCCGGACCCGAGAATGGACAGGCCTGCGTATATCGCGATAAGAATTAGAGCTAAAATAATTATTAACTTTTTCATTTAGCCTTCTTTGTATCCAATAAGAACTGCGTAAGCGACATCATAACAAAGCAGTCTATAAATATCGCTGCCACTATGCCAAGAAACGTGATATATAAACTGATATCCGGAAATGTCTTGTCTATAATCGCAACCAAAAAGGTTTTCATAAATATTAAAGGTAGATATAACAATAACGGCACTAAAACCAAACAAAATACTTTTAAGAAATGGCGCATCCCTATTGATATGCTGCCTAAAATAGCTTTGAATAACGCCTTCTTCTCTGTAATTACAATAGGAATGGTCAGCGCAAGAAATATCTGCACAATGACAAAGGTAAAAAATAAAAGTTTCGCCGCACCTATAGAATAAATTTGCGGAGATATTTTAAAAAGGTGCCGCGAGATAAGCCTGGTAAATTTCAAAAAGGCAAACCCTTCTCCCCTTTCCAGGATAAAGATCAACGCAATATAGATAAGGCCGTAACCGACAAAAGTCAAATATCGTCTGCCTGCGCCTTTTATGATAGCTTTAAGTATAACCGGGTGTCCGGTCCGGATATTCACAAATATCTTAACTGCAATTGCAGTCAAGAATGCGCCTGCCAGGATATATATTACAATCTGACCATAATAAAATAATCTCGGCAATAATACCAGATTCCCGGGATAATGCAGAAATTGTTCGCCGAAGATTTTTTTTATTATTGGGCCGAATAGCAGAACCAGAGGCGTTCTCGCAGAAAAAAAGAAGAGCTCAAGCGCCAGGCATTCCAGGAAAGCGATAATGATGAAAGGCGTAAATAGAACGGAATTTTTTGAAAGCGATTCAAAAGTACTGCTCCAGTTGCTCTTTATGCTGTAGCGCATATGTCCTGATATTATATATTATATTAAAAAAAAGTAAAGAAAAAGGGGTAAAAAGGGGTAAATATAAATATAGTCCGGCGAGGGAGCATAAAACTTCTACGCTCTATGCTCTCCCCACATAAGCATGCTTACTGGTTCAAGCAAAGCCTCTACCGTAATTAAGGTAAAGGCTATGCCATGAACTTCCTTCTAATCAAGCTGCCTGCTAACCCTATCAGACCTACGCCTAACAGCATTGCGCTTGCCGGCTCAGGAACCGAAGTGCTCGTTCCTGAATTTGGAATTCGGTCATCTGTTGGTGCCCCACCGTTATCCAGCAATGAGAAAGACTGAAAATCTCCTGGTGGAAAAGTCGAAAACATCCCAGCAGGAATATAATACTCAACTACTGATCCCATCGCTTTTGATGGCGAACCTCCAACTACGGCGCCTGTTCCATCGTAAACTGTGAATCCGGATAGACGATAATCCATGATTCTATCAACTGCATCAGTGAAATCCCCATCATTATTCAAATCCATCCCGGTTGTATAAAATACCGGATCAAATGGCACTAATTCATCAAGTGATGTAAACGTTGGAACGCCATAGAGCTCGATCAGAGCATATCCGCCATCAAATGCTCCCCCTGACGATTCTCCGACCATTACGATATGTTTAAAATCGTAAGCATCCGGAATACCGGCCTCATTAGGATCAAACGCTTCGAGGACTATGCCTGACGTCCATTCACCAGCGCTGTTGGTTCCGTCTATAACTGGAACTGCAAGTGCATTGCCTGCGCATAAAACTAACAGGCTAGCAAATACTACTAACATCAATTTCTTCATCTATTCACCTCCTTCCATTTTCTGAATTTTAAAAATCCAAATAATCCTAAACCCAAAAGCGAATGGCTTGCCGGCTCAGGGATGGTCGGGTTTGTTGTCGTATTTGTCTTAACCGCCCATTCTTCAAAGCTGCCGCCGGATTGGCTGAATTCTGAATATAGATATACATATTGGTCTGTCCCGCTAAATGAACTGCTCGGTATATAGGCAAACATATCGGCATTGCCATTACCACTAGTAAGATTATCGAGCAAAACTGAAGTATCCTCCGCCCCATCAAGATTATATTTGAGCGCTGAATTCTGGAAATTGGCAGGATAGCCGCTTATATTGCCGGCGGATAGAAGATAAAACTTTAAAACATCTATCGTGAGCGAATTACCACTTGGCTCAGCGGCATCCAGCAGAAACTCGCGGTAATCTATCCCACTAATATTTACAATCGGCACAGCGCTTAATAATATAGAGTGTGTGTGAGGGCTCGATTTAGTATCGAACTCTAATACGCCATCTGTGTTGTAACCCTTTTCTGTGTTGTTATGTTGCAGACGCACAAACGGATCGATATTACCTGTGCCTGACCCTTGGCTGGCGGTGCGGCTAAAAAAAGCGCCGTTAACGAAACCGGACGAGCCGGCCCCTGAAAGGTCCAATGCTGCAGCATTTTGAGCGGCACAAAAAATTATAATACCAAGTAAAATCATGATAACATGAACTCTTTTATGCATATATTTCCACTCTTTTATCGTGCACCTTTTCCGCGTGCCGCGACAAGCACGGTCCGCAGTAGAATCCTTAAATCAACCATAAGGCACATCTCTCTTATATAAAGAAGGTCATATTTGACCTTCTTTATAACATCCGCAAGTGTTTCATCGTACTTATGCCAGACTTGTGCCAGTCCTGTTATGCCTGGCCTTACACTTATTCTTTTTCTATAATCCACGATCTTCTCATTTAATTCTTCGACGAAAACCGGCCTTTCCGGCCTGGGGCCAACTATGCTCATGTCACCTTTCAATACATTGAATAATTGCGGTAATTCATCGATATGGAGCTTTCGTATAATTCTGCCGAATCTAATTAGTCGCGGGTCATCTTCTTTTGCCCATATCGGTCCTGTATATTTTTCTGCATCAACTTCCATTGTTCGCAGTTTATAGATATCAAATATATCTCCACCCCATCCGACCCTTTCTTGTTTGAAAAATACCGGGCCTGGCGAAACTATCTTGATGATGAGGGCCGTAAAGAGCATGATGGGAGCTGCCATGACAATACTGATGGCCGCGATTATAGTATCGAAGACTCTCTTAAACTCTCTGAAACGCCGTCTTGCAAATTGGATCATTCCGCCGAAGAGGCCGGTTGAAATTATGGCTATGCTGCCTGGCTCCGGTGCGAGAATCCGGGAGTCTTGGTTAGACTGCGCATAGCAAAGCTGAATGAGGAAAAATATCGAAATACACAGAAATGTGATAAGGACCGCGTAATT
The DNA here is from genome assembly GCA_023247385.1 of Candidatus Omnitrophota bacterium. GTDB lineage: Bacteria > Omnitrophota > Gorgyraeia > 2-01-FULL-45-10 > 2-01-FULL-45-10 > JAHFGO01. Next base: position 18,784 of record JAHFGO010000001.1, read on the forward strand.
TAAACTGCTCTTGATTTTCTTCATAAGGATTTAGATCTGGTCCTGCGCGAAATGCGCGCATATCTCTGGATCGCGAGATAGACGTCGATAACCTTTTTTATCTCTTCGATAACTTCTATGATGGTATGTAAAATTTTTTTCATCATAAATAATATAAGCATTATCTGTGCCAAGTTGCAGATTGGGTGTAAAAATTTGTAAAAATGTTGATTCGCAACTTATTGGAAATAAATGAGTTATGGAAATAAAATTTGTAGCATCTATGCGCTTCCATGACAAACTATGACATACATAGACAGTCAATAGGCAAAATTTGGACAGTTGTGTGGTAAGTGTTGAGATGCGTGGACAGACAAGCAGTAGGGGAGGTTTAAACCTCCCCTACTATGACTTATAAGATACGGTCTAAAATGTGGATTGTGTCTTGTAGAAACTTCTTTAGGGCAGCAAGAGCAGCCTCTTCGTTCTCTCTCATCGGCATCGAGACGCGGATCGTGGCGCCGGGAATCTGCCTGCCGAAAATTTGATGGAATGCGAGATAGGCTTGCTGGAAGTAATAATTGTCAGTATAAAATTTTCCTGCCTTGTAGCAGTAGAGGACTAGCTCTTTTGTGTTATCCTTCTTAAGATAGAGCTTATTTGTTAAAAAGTCGTACTTATCGCCTCTCATCTCTTCGGTATTTTTATCGACTATCTCCACCCCGCTTCCTATTAAACAGACCTCCGGTGGATGGAAGACCGATCTATTAGTCTCTGAATATATAATAAATGCAAATAGTTTATCGCCCGATGAATTAGTATATTCACGTAAAATCAGATTTCGCGTCTCTAAAATCTGATATTCCTTTTCAGTAACCTCAACATCTTTACCGCTCCACTCTCCTACCCTATAAGGAAAGATGGAGATATACAATTTATCATGAGAGCTCTTTTCCTGGAAAAATAAATTGAGCGCAAAAAAGCTCGTCAGGGCTAACAATAAAATGATTGCTATATAACCAAAAGTATTTTTATTCATTTTCATTTTTCTTCAGTTCTAACATACGCGATATCCCGAACAATCCGGCGAACGCGAACGCAAAGACTAGAAATCCGGAAAAATCATGGAAAAATCCCATCGCTATTTTTTCACCGTAAAGGTCGTTCACAGTCGCAAGCAATATTATCCTCAATATATTTGAGGCCAGCGCAATAGGCACTGAGGATAAGAATAGCAGGGCCTTCTTAAATAACGATACTTTTATTGCGTATGAAAATAGAAGCCCTAACGTCAGGAGCGATATCAGGGAACGTAGCCCACTGCACGGCGCCTCTACTAATATGTAAGAATTTGGCATCTTTATCAGACTTCCGTCGCGAATAGACGGGAAGCCTATACGGTTAAGTATAATGGTTGAAACCTGGGCGGCGAACAGTTTGAGCTTAACCGTCAAGTTGCCCACAACTACGAGAGGAAGCGGTATCATCGTAAGAAGGAAGAATAGCGGGAAGATGAGGTTGCGCGCCATCTCTTTTCCGAAGAAGAATAATATAAGGCCGTAAAGCACAAGAATGAGCGAAAATCCAGATATGAAATATACTTTCAGGGAAGCGCATATTATGTGAGTCACGAGCCCAGTTGTAACGATCCATAATCCGGAAAAGCTGCCGGCGATCTGTATCCTTTTCAATATACCCCGTCTTTGCCACGCTATAACTAAAGAGACGATCGGTATAAGAAATCCGTGGCCATAATATGATTCTTTGGCAAACCATCTGTCCATCATCCACTGCAGGGTCGGAATGTATGCGATCAGTAGAAGGATGCTGCACGATATAAATTTTATAACATTCCTCACATTATTTCTCCCACGCGATATCTTGTTTGCCGGATATGAATCTATATAATCCAGCCAATGCCGTGAAGTTCAGAAGACAGAATATGTATATGACGGAGCTGAGCCTTGCCAAAAGTCTTTTATTTCTCATTTCATAGGTTGCGCCGCCCAGGATGGCAAGTATGTAAAATATCATCTGCCATATTAAAAAGAAGGCATAAAGACCTTTCTTGGCGATAATGACGTTGCTTATGAAAACCGAAATCATGAAAAATGGCGCCAACACACGCAACAATTTATGAGAGATAAGCGAAATGGATACAGCACTTCGAAAAGGCACAAGCAGATCTTTGAACATACCAAATATCTGATAATTCCCGGCAAGCGTTCTTACCTTTCGTCCGTATTCTTCAGTCGGTGTGAAGGCCGGCCTATCATAAGCCTTTGCCATCGGCTCCCAAATACAGCGATATCCATGCCGTGCGATAGAAAGAGGTATATACACATCGTCAAGGATCATATCCTTCGGCAGATTCGTATAGAGTTTTTTTCTAACGGCGTAAATTGCGCCTGTTGCACCTACCATCGAATGAATCGCACTTTCGCTTCTTCTTATCAGTTTTTCATAGTCCCAATAAATTCCGACGCCCTCCGATATGCCATTAGCTGAAAATCCTTTGTCAAATATGAGCTCTCCGCTCACACAGCCTACTTTCTCATCAGCGAAATCACTAACCAGCTGATTTATCGCGTCTTCAACAAATAGCTGACGGGCATCGCAAAAAACTAAAATCTCGCCGCTCGCTTTCGTGGATAGGTCATTGATAATGTTTGCCTTTCCCCTTCTCTTCTGAAAGATAAATGTCTTGACCCTGTTATCGGATATATGTAAAAGTATATTATTTGTGCCGTCCCGTGAGCCATCCGACCCGACGAGGATCTCGATTTTGTCTCTCGGATATTTGGACTGCAATAGATTGTCTATCTTGCGCAGTATAAACTTCTCTTCATTATAGGCCGAGATTATAACGGATACAGATGGCTTATAACCGTTATCTTTGCGAACGACATTGGCGAAATATTTCGCCCGAACGAAAACATAGATCGGGTAACCGAAAAATGTATATGCCAACACCGCTATTGATATCCAGAATATATAAATCATGACTTGCTCAATAGAGCGCTCCTTAATCTATCGTAATTCTTGATTCCTAAAATCCCTCTAAGCGAATTCTTTATCATATTTTCTACCATATCGCTCAGTGAATAACCATTCTCCAGAACTTTGATGAAATGGTTCAAATCCCAGCCAGACCGCACTACGATGCGGTTATCGGATGTAAGGATTGTTTTGTATCCAACATCCCTCGCTTTATCAATAATCTTTTCATTACAAAGTCCGCGCGGAATTGAAAAATAATCCACTTGCGTCTTTAGGTGACTCTCTAAGACTTTCTTCGATTCTCTTAATTCATAATTTAACTCTTCGTCACTCAACTCTGTCAAAATCCTATGCGTCATTCCATGAGAGCCAATCGTCATGCTGTTATTTTTCAATTCTTCAATCTCTTTCCAGCTCATATACCCGGGAGTTCCAACCCATGTGCCGATGATGAAAAAATATGCTTTCAGGTCAAGCTCTTTGAGTATTGGATACGCATTCAGATAGTTTGTTATATCACCGTCGTCGAAGGTAATAATGGGACTGTCCCCGCCTGCCCCGAGCGAAGTCGAGGGGAGGGGGCCTGTCTCCTTATTTGCAGCATATTCCATCTGCTCCCTGAAACGATATAACGGCACAGCATAGAGCTTCGCGCCGATCTCCTTGATCGGATGCGCGCCTACCGAATGATATGCTAATATCATTTTACGCTTTTTCATCTGTCACCACCGGCACAGAAATAGCCTTAATTTTAAGCGAGCCCTGATAGTAATTTTCGTGCGGATCACCTATAACTAAATAATCGGGATGCTTGCCATCTTCATTCCAGATATTCCCCAGTTCAATCGTCCCGGTCTTCAGCAAGCTTCCTTTGTCATCATATACGCTCAAGATAAATTCATTTTCAGTCTTTTTGATCTCAACCTTATACCATTTATGAGGCTCATACATGATTGCCCTTGCCCAATTCCCCTGCCATCGGCCGAATTTTCCACTGAATGATACGAGCTTATTCTTCTTATCAAAATAGACCATGAATATCGGATGAGGCATTCCTGTGCCCCAGACATTGTTGTCTACATCTATGCAGACCTTACGGTGCTGGTGCCACCAGTCGTTTGTGTGATGGCCCGTTGGCGCCTCGTCGGTAATCGCCAAAAGATAACAGCCGTTTTCATCCATCGGCCCTTCCGCGTATTCGGTATCCGGCCTCAAGCCTTCTATTTTTGACAAGTCGTAATCGATATCGCCTACCACAGCGCTTACCTTATATGTCTTTGGCAAAGGATTTGTTGAACGAATCAGAGCAACGTCCCTATAATTATCGGATCGCTGTAATGCAAAACCGGGATTTTTATCTATGATAAATGTTCCGCCGCGGTATAATTCAAATGTCAGCTGGCCGTAATCGCCAAAACTCTTACCGCTTGCAACCTCTATCGGTTTTGAAAAATCTTCGACGGCCTGCACGTCCTTCTTCTCTTGTGTTGTCGTCTTTGCCGGCTGGGCTTGAGTAGCTAAAATTTTATCTAAAGCTTCGATTGTCTCGGCGATATCACGTCTTCTATTATATATAGTCTCTGCGTCCTTCGTATAATCTGACATGGACTCTACAATTGAGCTATCTATATTTAGCAGCCTCTTGGCCTTCGCCAATATAGCGCTGTTAGTCGAACCCCGTCCTTTCGTTTCGATCTCTTTTATCCTTTGTTCCAAAAGATAAAGATATTCATAATCTTCCAGTCCGTCGCGAGTCACTTCCAGACGGATGGATGTAACCGGCCCTTTTTCACCGGGATAATACAATAGGCCGTTGCCGTTCTGTTCCCATTTGGTGTTCATAGGATTCTGCCACGGATTTTCATTCCAGAAGTTGACACACCAGTAAAGGTAGCCTTTTATTCCATATTTCCAGCACTGCCACGGTATGATCCTGTATGCCATAGCCGGGTAATCTATAACAAGCGTCGGGTATGGCGGCTCAGGGCCTGAGACATAAAGCCAAATATCCTTGCCCTTCTTTTTATATACATCCGCCATCTTTTCATTGAATACAACATTACGGACACACCAGATATCTATATCATCGCCCCAACCAGGATACTTATCGGGATTCGACAGACTGCTGAGACACACCATGTTCTTTAGGTTAAGATCTGCTTTATGTATCATCTTCGTCACTTCATCGACATGAGGCTCGCCGTATTTCGGCTCATCATAAGTATAAATATACGCTTTATCCATCAGCCCTGCCGCTTTTAAGACGCGGGCGTACTCACGGTAAACTTCAGTAAGTTTTTCTAATCCACCTGGGTCTTTTGGCCAATTATTGTCAAACGAGCCGCCGTATTGGCCTATAGCGAATGCGCTCAATCCATTTTTAAGATAAACCTTTATATCCTTTGCGAAAAACGCGTCTTCTATGTCAAAATTAAATATAGGCATTATCCTGTGCTTTATCATGTCTATATAGTATTTCATCTGCAATTCGGAAAGCCTGGCGCCATATCCTTCAGCGTCCTCCCCTTCCTTCTGCGGATACATCCTCTTCATCCTGCCGTAATAAAAATCGAAGGCGGTTTTAAGATGCGTCTCTTCAGGCAAAGCGAAATCCCAAACCTTAACTTTTAATTTTATATCTTTTGATTTCGAATCTCCGAATTTTACAGTAATGTTGCCTGTATATTCACCTGTCGGCAAATCTTCTGGTGCATAGACCTCAATCCATATAGGCTGGAGCGTATTCTCCTTTATGTGAAAAAATGGTTTTTCTTCCAATGGATCAGGCCACCAGCCAACGTAGGAAACCGAATATCCCGGTTTTCTTGTCTTGACATATCCTACATGATAACATCTGATATTACTCTTATCGATCTTAAAGGTTTTACCGGCGATATCAGCGGTTAAGTCACTTTTTTCTATGCTGACTTTTTCGATTCCCTCTTTAGCATAAATAACGGCTTGAGCAGATTCATATTCATTGCGCGCCATGGAAATCTCTACTGCATCAGTAGGTTTGCCTCGAAATTTATTAGGCTCCAGGAATACCCTCTCTATTGATGTCTCTGTGCCGAGACCAAAAGCAATATTTTGCGCATCAAACAAAAACTTATTGGCTCCTGCTATTTGCGTGTCCGACTTAGTTTCTTTTCGTGTTTCAGCTGGGCCGCCCGTTTTCTCAGTCGCGCCTTCTGGAATTAGTCGGAGATTGTCTAAATAAAATGCCGCCTCATTAGCCGGCTGCCACCTGAAAAGGTTAAATTGCCTTATTCGAGACGGGTCTATCGAGCCCTTTAATTCCTCGATATAAATTTTTACCTCTGTATTCTGGCCAGGCGCTACGGTTATGTTTCTCTGCCATGCCCTGTCATTTGAATCCTTGATCTTTAGAATTAGTCGCTCGCTATCGCCGCCTGCATTATAGACATCAAATTTTAACTGGTTAAAGCCGGCCCAATTGCCAAACTGCGGATTGTCTTCCAGAAAATCCTCCATCATGACATTACTGGTCTGTACTCCTCCGAAAAATATCGCCTTTCCAGAATGCGAGCCTTCTGTGGCGTGGTCGGACGATTGTTCCAGGATGGATTCTCGATTCTTCCATTTTTTTAAGTCACCGGCGGATTCGAAATCACTCAATACCAAAACTGCATCTGCTTTATTA
>JAHFGO010000001.1:25436-50296 GCA_023247385.1 Candidatus Omnitrophota bacterium
AAGCGGCTGTCCCCGAATGGGACTGTCCCTTAATACGCTTTTAACTACATTTAGCCCCTTACCCATAAACACGCCGATAAATAGGCACGCTATTGCCACAATAATGATTAATCCGGTGTTGGGTTTAAAGTCCAATCTCTCAAGCTGTCTTTTAATTTTATCGAAAAACCGGCCAACCAGAAACGCACCGATTAGCAGCATAAACACTAATAATAATTTTTTCATGTGCCTACCTCATACAATTGCACATGGAACCTCTTTAAGTGTAATGTTGGGTTAATGCGAGGTTTCATTTAGTATCCTTTTTCTCTTAGACACTCTTCGTAAATATTTTTTGTCTCTCGCACCATCTTTTCAATAGTAAAATTTTCCTGTAACCTGTTTCTGCCATTATTACCTAATTTTATAGTCAATTCTTTATCTACTATCAATCTGTTTATTGCGGATGCTAAGGCTATCGGGTCCTCGGGTGGAACCAAGATGCCGGTTTTACCATCCACTATGATTTCCGGATTGCCGCCAACATTTGTGGCCACTATAGGCTTTCTCTTCGCCATTGCCTCTAATGCAACTATCGGCAACCCTTCACGCAGAGACGGCATCACCACTATATCTATAATATCAAGGAGGATTGGCACATCTTTTCTCAATCCAGTAAAGATCAAATTGCCATTCAGGCCCAAGCTTTCACCATATCGCTTCAATTCTGCATCCATAGGGCCCGATCCGATGATCAGGCCCTTGACCTTATGGTCAGCTGAAAGGTCTCTGAGGGCTGAGATAAAATATCTGTGCCCTTTCTGCGGTACGAGTCGCCCTATAAGTGCAAGTACCGTATCGTCATCATGAATACCAAATTCTTCTTTTACTTGTGACCTTGTGCCCTTGTGCTCTTGTGACCTGATGTCTACCCCATTATGAATAACTACCATCTTCTCTTCAGCAATTTCAACCCTCTTCACATAAAACTCTCTCACACTATTCGACACCACGATAATCCTATCAGTCCATCTGCTAAGCAATCTATCCAACAAGAAATGCCCCCTGCTCTTCCACACATCTTCATTATGTTCTGTTGCAATGATTACTTTTACGCCTGCCAGCTTCGCTGCGATTCTCCCCCAGAAATTCGCACCCCAGAGATGCGTATTTACGATATCTATCTTATTTTGTTTGATTACATCGATTAAATTAAAGATTACGCTGATGTCGAACTTGCCCCGCTTATTCAGGGCGATGACCTTTATTCCCTCTTTTTCAAGTGCATCCGCAAACCTTCCTTTGTCATTCAGGCAACAGACGATCGGATTGAATCGAGTCTTATCGAGATTCTTGGCGAGATTGATGACTACCCGTTCTGCTCCACCGAGCCCTAGCGACCAAATTACGTATAGGACATTGACTGGTTTAGCGTATAGCGTATAGGGTTTAGGGTTTAGGGTCGTGTAGCGCTTCTGTACTTTGGAGATTCGGTGCAGGACATCATAAGCCCCAGCGAGCTTCTTTCTGAAATCGAACATGCTATCTATGCCGCTCATCTCTGTCCGCCTTAATTCAAACGGATCGTCTTTCTCAGAATTTCTTCCAACTTTTTCCGTGAATGCGCATTTAAACCCGGCGTTTTTCACGAGATTCTTAATCTCTTCATTATATTCGCCATAAGGGTAGCAGAAACTATTAACATCATGCCCGATTAATTCGCTGATAATCTTTTTCGATACTTCTATTTCTTTTTTTGCTTCCTCAAGCGGAATCTGTGTAAGATGTGGATGCGTTATAGTATGAGCGCCGAATTCAATTCCATATTCAGCCATCTCCTTTACTTGCGCTCGGGTCAAATAAAGATCGTCACCAAACGTTATCTTGCTGGCTGTTAAAAATATAGTTGCCTTAAGGCCGTATTTCTTTAATATAGGAAACGCGTTAATATAATTATCTCTCCAGCCGTCATCGAACGTTATTAAGGGACTGTCCCCGCCTGCCCCGAGCGAAGTCGAGGGGAAGGGGACTGTCCCTTCGTTTCGGATCTCTGCAATATATTTCATCTCGGCTTCAAACTTTTTTACAGGCATGACCATTGCTCCTGGTGCAAGGTCATCATTTATGCGATGATATGTAAGCATTTGCACTCCGCTATGCCTTCTGAAAAGTGCAGTCATATAGAGGAATGTGCTTATCGCAGAACGCATGAAACGCCTCTTAATCTTACTCAGTTTCTGGGCCATAAACAATTCTCTAAATTTAAGCGCATTTTTGTGAATATTAAACTTTTCCTGCACAACCCGGTATCCGGCCTCACCAACCTGCTTCCTAAGAGCATTGTTTTTGGCCAAGAGCATAAGCCTGTCTGCCAGTGCTTGTGAATCTTTTTCTGGAACGATAAATCCGCCTTTACCGTCTTCTATCAATTCTGGTATCGAAGGTAAAGCTGTTGTGACAACTGGTAGACGTACTGCCATTGCTTCTATCAAAACGTTAGGTATGCCCCAATGAATATCTAATCTTACAGGAAGTGCGAATACATCGGCCTCTTTATAATAAGGTATTAGCTTATCTTGTGTGATGTAGCCGATAAAGATGATTTTAGCGTCTAGGCCGTTGTGTTCAGCATGTAGTTTAAATTTCTCTTCAAGCGGGCCACCGCCGGCAATTACGCATTTAAAGTCTATTCTCCTATCTTGCAGGATCTTGCACGCATCAATCAGTATGTCGAAGCCCTTGCATTCTAATAGGCTTCCAACCGAAAGAATACTAAAAGATCTATGGTCTACGGTCTTTGGTTTATTGTCTACCGCGAACCTCGTCAAGTCTACGCCATGATAATTAACAACAATTCTACCTTTCGCAATCTTCTTCAAGTATCTCTTATTATCTTCCGTGCATGTAACCACAAACTTCGCTTCTCGAATCTTCTTTGCCAGCATAGTCGTATCCAAGTAGATATCATGCGCATGACCGGTAAAGCTGAAAGGAATATCGTTTAACTTTGAAATCACGAATGCGAACGTCGCCGGATACGTCGCCCATTGCCCGTGGACATGCGATATTTTATCTTTTCTGGCTTGGTATGCAAATGCCACTGCCTGCGGCCAAAGCCCGATTGTTTTAATAAAGAAATTGGTGCTCTTGATGTTTCCGATGAAAACTTCGAGAAAAGTCATGATGTAGGAAAATGGATGACGGAGCATGGAGAATAGATTGATAAAGAAAATTTGAAGTGAAAACAGAGGTAAATACCTAGTTAAACCTATCAGTTCTTTCGCATCGTCGTGAACTATTCTGTCCTTACATCTCTTTATAGAATATATAAAAAAATTTAATCCATTCGACTTTAATTGATCCATCTCTCTTAATATAAATGTTTCGTCGTAGCAAGGAAATTGGGAAAAGACAAACGCTATCCTTGGCTTTAGAAGATCGCTATACAAGCCTTCCATGTTTTTTAACATGGTTTTCAACGCGAACTTTCCTTGCACTGCCTCCCTGCCATTTTCACACATTTGCTGCGCCAAATTTTTATCCTTTAAAATTTTTAGTATCGCACTCGCCATAGCTTGCGGATTCTTTGGCGGCACGAGCAATCCGGCATGACCGCCAATAACTGTTTCTATATTGCCATCAACAGCGGTCGCCACTATCGGCACTCCGGCCGCCATAGACTCTAATAACGTATTCGACATGCCTTCCGAATAAGACGCATTGACGGATACATCCATTGTTGAAAGTAGCTCTGGCACGTCTTCCCTTTTGCCTAAAAATAGTACGTTGTTTCTAATCCCTAAACGCTTAACGTTATCCGCTATCCGCTCTTTATTAGAACCGTCCCCTATTAGCAGAAATTTCGTATTCGGCATTTCGTCCGAGACTATTTTTGCCGCCTCAATAAAATCCTCGTGCCCCTTTATCCAGCTGAAATTTGCCACCATCCCAACAACGAACTCATCTTCCTTTACTCCAAGAGATCCTTTAACTTGTGCTCTTGTGTTCTTGTGCCCTTGTAACTTACCAGCGTCTACCCCATTATAAATAGTTACTAATTTATCATTACTTACTTTTTCTTTTCGCTTAACAACATCACGTACAGCGGTGCTCACACATACAATATTATCCACCCACCTATTAGTAAACTTATACGCCAAAATATGCTGCCATCTGCCCTGACAAAGCATGCCAGTATCTCTGCGACTTGTAATTATTATAGGAGTTCCCGCAATCTTTGTCGCTATCGAACCCAGGATGTTTTCACTAAAAAGGTATGTATGCACTACATCGAATTTCTCTTTTTTAATAAGGTTGACTAGCTTTGAAAGCCCGCTTATTCCTGATAAGCCGTATATCCGTTTTACGCCAAGTTCCTCCAATGTAATCAGGGTCGGCTCGAATCTATCTTTATCGAGGCCCCTAACCACCTCTCTGATATGCTTCTGCGCACCTGCAAGCCCAAGTTTATCAATCAGATACAATATCTTAATCTTTGCCATTTAGCTTCCTATACAATTTGGTTATTTTTCTTCATGATAACCGCGCGCATTACAAGTCCGCTCAAGAGCCAGAAATAGGAACTGACTTCTTCCGAATTAAGGCGCGAGCCAAACATGTTCGCTACCAATAGCCCAAACATACCACCAAGCACGCCTAACGCAAATGCCTTAAAATATTTATCTTCGACATGCCTTAATAACCACCAAGAATTTTTAATGACAAGCATTAAAATAATTAAAAACATGACCAACGCCGGCATGCCCATCTCAGCCGCAAGTATCAAATATGTATTATGCGCGTCCATCTCCTTAATCTGTGGCACATAAGAACCTATTAGAAATGGGAATACCCCATAACCGAATCCGAATAAGGGTTCGTCCTTTATCATCTGTATGGCTCCCTGCCAAATAAGCATTCTTTTCCCTGCGCTGGAATCGGTTACATCTTCAACATTTGTAGAAATAACCTGGCCCCTGCTAAAAGTCTGACTCAAACGGTATTGAATACCTTCCGGCAAAAACGCGGGATTTAAAATTACGCTTATAAGTATAATCGAAGATACGATAAATAAGGCCTTGCTCCTAAAGAAGGTTGTCATAAACTCACCGAATGCGAACGCAAGGTATGCCCCCCTTGAAAACGTAACCATTATCCCCCTAAAAGCTGCCAAAAACGGTATTAGCAATAGCCAATATTTAAATGAGTGCCAATAATATAGGAAGAACCCTAAAAAGAAGAACATATTATAAACAAAAAACGCCCCCAATATATTCGGCTGCTCAAAGACCCCACCAACGCGAGATGATTCAAGGCTTCCGGTACCTACGTTCATATAGTCTCTTATTGCCATGAGAGAGATCATAAAAGTTACGAACATTATGACAAATAATACTTTTTTGAAAGATTCACGGTCTCTCACTATATTAAGCCCTAAAAAGTACAATAATATAGGTGTAGCCCAGCGCTTAAAAAGTATAAAGAAACTATCCATATCATAGGCTTCACCATACACAACCCTGGCTCGTAGAACAGCAAAAAGTCCCCATACGCAGAACGCCAAAATCCACGGACTAATCGATGCCCTGGTAAATAGCTCACGCTCATTCATTGAGGCATAAAATGCCCATCCAATGAAGATAAAAATGATCATAATGTTTGTAAGGTTCAGCCCTACTATTTGTGTGCCAAATTGTCCTGTAATTACCCTTGAGAAGGGAGCATAAGCCGTAAGGATTAGCAGGGAAATATGTGGTTTTGCAAAACTTGTATAAATGAATGCGAAAACTCCGATAACCGCGATAGGTATCGTCACCACCCTTGGTAGTGAAATTTCTTTTGCCAGTATAAACACCAGCACGCTGATCATGGCGAAGAATAAGAAATATAATTTTATATCATCGTGCGATTGCGCGTTTATCTGCGGTTCATTAACTGTTAAGGACTTGCTCATAAAGCTCTTCCACCTTTTTTACATTCTTTCTTATATTAAATAGCTCTTCTACTCGCCCCTTACCTTTTAGTCCCATTTGTCTGGCTAAATCACGATTTTCCAGTAACTTCATTATCGCTTCCGCCATGATATGCGGCTTTTTAGGCGGTATCAAAAACCCTGTTTCGCCATCAACGACAATATCAGCCGGACCTGGAATATCGGTAGCTACAACAGGCTTTCCCAGTGCCATTGCCTCTACTATAGTTAAACCAAAGCCTTCAGGATATGTGGTCGTTGCCTGAACCAGCATGTCGAGACTTGACATCACATTTGCTATATCGCTTCGCCATCCTGTAAAGATTACATTGCTATCCAATTTTTCATCTTTCACAAGTTTAACCACTTCCTTATAATAGGTCTCCTCGTCTCCCTTCGCGTTGCCCACAATCACAAATTTGGCATCGGGTTTTGCCTTAATAACATCCTTGGAGGCGAAAATGAATTCTTTGTGTCCTTTACCTTTCACAATTCGGCCAACTAAGCCTATAAGTGGCGAGCCATTTAGGCTAAGTTCTCTTCTTAGGGATCCCTCTGTACTTATTGCAAAGTCATTTAAATCAATCCCATCATGTATTACAAACAATTTATTTTCTGGTATATCTTGTTTATATACATTTACCGCGTCTTTATTGATAAGCAAAAACACGTCCACCAATTTAGCAAATATTCTTTCCCGCTTTATTAGTTTCCTGGTCTGACGTATGTGACATATACATGGTATCTGCGCCATTTTTGCCGCAACTATTACGGGGATGCCCGCGATAATATTGTTATTTATATGGACCAGTGCAATATGTTTTCTTTTTATAACATAATAAATCTTTATGATATCAAAAATGGTGTTTTTTAGCTTTATCACATATGTATTTTTCATTTTGTCTATCTGGGAACCAAGGTTTCTGATAACCACAATTGGATTGAATCGCTTTCTATCTAGGTTATTTACAAGGTTAACTAACGCGTTGGCAGAGCCTCCAAATCCGGAAGAAGCTTCATAAATTAATATATTTACTTTTTTAGTTATTTCTGCTTGCTTCTTCATATATCCTTAATGTTTCTTCTGCGGTTTTTTGCCAACTGAATTCTTTGCATCTCTTGAATCCTGCTGCAATTAAATTATTTCTAATATCGCTATCTAGCAGAAGGGTCTCAATGCCTTTTGCTATATTTTCGGCTTTTGCGGCATGCACCAATATGGCCGCGCTTCCTACTACCTCAGGTATAGAAGCACTGTCGGACGCGACAACAGGAACACCTGACGCCATTGCTTCAAGCGGTGGAAATCCAAATCCTTCTCTAAGCGAAGGATATACAAATATCGTAGCACCTGAATAAAGGTAAGCTAAATCACCTATAGGCAAATAACCTAAAATCAGCACCTTTTTCTCTATCCCTAATAGCTCTATTTCTTTTAAATGCTTTTGTAATATATCTTTTTTCCTTATACCTGCAATGACTAACTGCTCTTGGATGCTGCCTTTTCTCATTAATATCGCGTATGCCTTGATCAAGGAAGATATGTTTTTCCAAGGGCTTTCTCCGCCTACATTTAATATATAGTTTTCTTCAATTTTATACTTTGCTTTAATTACTCCTAGTATATCTTTGTCTTTAAGCTCCCTGAATGACTCATCTATACCGTTTGGGATAACCATTATATTACCACTTGGCACATTCATAATGCTGGCAATTCTATTTTTTGAATAAGTTGATGGCGCCACTATCTTATTGGCGTTTCTCAATATTGCCGGTTGAATGGTATTAAAATATAAGCTATCCCAAATTCTATCCTTTGCGACTTCTTGCGCAATTGTATCGTGGACTGTTACAATAGTTGGGCAAGACATGAAAAACATAGTTGTATTGGCTGGAGAGTGAAAAACATTGATTTTATCCTTCCTAACTTCAAAAGATAGCTTTATCTGCTCCCATAAATAGAATCTATCTCCCTTCCCTATCTCTATTCCTTTCTCGATAAAATTATCAATTCGTGGGAATCGCTTAATTGTTTCTTGCCTCGAATCATAATATAAAATATATTCGTTTTTCTTATCAATTTTGCTAAGCTGCATAAGCAAATTATCTAAATATACCCCTATCCCCTTAAGTACCGGAGCATACAAAACTCTTGCATCAATTCCTATACGCATAGTAGATCCTTCGTTGCTCCTGAAGTATATATCAATAAATATCTTAAAGAAGATACTATATCCCATTTTTTAAGATTACGCCTGGCCATTAATGAAGAATATTTTTTAATCCTCCTTACTAATAGTATTTTGGTCCTTTTTGTCAAGCAATGCGGGAGCCATTTTTTTGCGATTATTATTTGATTACGATATACTCTCTCGTCATTCCTAGTGATATTCGAAGAATGAATTCTATATCTCCCTAGAACTTCATTCATAGGAGCAATACTATACTTCTTGGAAATTTTTAAAAATAAATCTAAGTCTTCGAATATATCAATTTCTTCACCGAATAAGCCTACTGCATCAAGATATTCGCGACGTATGACGAAAGTTGATGGCGGTGGGCTTCCAAATATAAGCGCCTTTTCAAATGTTCTAGCTAATGGCTTTTTTGGTTTAATTTTATTTAGAGACACGCCTTGTTCGCTCATTGTATCCATCAAAGAACATGTTAAGCCTATCTCCTTATTATTTTCTAAAATTTCAATCTGGCGCGAAAGTTTATTTGGCACCCAAGTATCATCTGCATCTAAAAGAGCTATATATTTACCGTTGGCTTCCTTTATTCCCGTATTTCGTGCCGCAGAAACGCCTTTATTTTCTTGATAAATATATTTTATTTTTTGACCATATTGCCTTAGCGCTTCTTTTGTGTTATCAGTAGAGCCGTCATCCACCACTATAATTTCATAATCTTTATAGCACTGCTGCAAGACGCTATCAATGGCGTCGCAGATATAGTTAGATGAATTATGTGTTGGAATAATTACGCTGACTTTTGGCATATAGATTTTATCGGTACATAGAGCAACCAAATATACATTCCTTTTACAAAGCCCACTAATATTCCAGTAAGCTGCAATAGTTTTAACCTGACTCTGCCTCGATCATTATTTTTCAACGCCGCAAATAGCTCTGAAAGAACTCCCGAGACAAACCAATACATTCTTTTTAAGCTGTACGCATCTTTTCTCATCAAACCATATTTAAGCCAGCAGATCATACATCCTTTAACATCGCGATAGCGCTTCTTGTATTCATCGGAATCATCTATCCTTTGTTTATGATGTACGATAATATCATTGCAAATAACAATATTTTTACTGTTCTTGTAGGCCCTGTATATAAATTCTATATCTTCAGCAGAATATCCCATAGAGCCAGGGCCGAAAATATTATCAAAAGATCCGATCTCTTTAAATAACTGTTTTCTAAAACTACTATTTGCGCCATTCCCCCTGAATAGATAATCCTTTGTATAAAATGGTACCCCGTCTTCCCATATGACACCGCCTAAAAGCACATCAATACTTTTATCTTTATTGAACTGTTGCCATATTTTATATATCCATTCTTTTTCCGGCATGCAATCATCATCAGTAATTGCGATTATATCCCCCCCTGCTTCTTCTATACCTGCATTCAATGCGTTAGACTTGCCTTTCTTTGGTTCTGATATATATCTTATTTTTCCTTCAAACGCAGGCACATATTTATTTACTATTTCTTTTGTTTCGATGTCAGAACCATTATCTATAACAATGACCTCATAATCATAATTTGAATCTCGTCTTTGATCTCTCAAACATGTCAATGTATCCGCAAGAGCATCGGCACGCTTATGTGTAGGAACTAAAACTGTAACTAGATTTTTTTTATTCATTGATTTTTAAACGGTTACCTAATTTTCCCTGAATTTGTCCAATTAAATAAATCATTTTCACTTCGTGATAAAAACAATTTTCAATATCTCTCTTCAACCCGCACCAGATGAATGAAATAAATTTATCGAATAATTGCATACATATACTAATATATGCAGGGTTTTCTATATAAATTGACAATTTTCCTCTATGAAAATGCCATTTACGAAAATAATCTTTACTAAATCTATTTTTATTTATTTTATGATATGAAATAATTTTCGGATTATAGCTAAATATTGCCCCATTTTTTAAAAAACGATTGCAAATCTCTGTGTCTTGCGAAAAATACATTCTTTCATCGTACAATCCATATTTATCAAATAACAATTTTTTAAACGCACAATTGGCACCGAATGCTAGATTTTTTCTTGATCTTGTAGAAAAAAACGAATCTCCATAATTGAGAACTGGTAGCATTCCATAAAATTTTGATGTTAACCATTTTGGCTTTTCATCTAACCAAAGAGGATTAATTGCCCCTCCTACAATGTCAACGTTATATCTCTTAAATGTTTCACTTATTCCTAAAAGCCAGTACTTATCAAGCAGCACATCATCATCTGTAAAAGCGAGTATGTCTCCTGTTGATTTTTTTATTCCTAAGTTTAAAGCGAATGCCTTCCCTTGTTTAGGTTCAAAATAGTATGCCAGATTGTTCTTGAATTTGTTACGATAAAGCTCGATTACTTCTTTTGTTTCATCTTTAGAATTATTATCAATCACAATTACTTCATATTCAAAATTGTCGTTGCATTCTTGATTAACCAAAGAGACTAAAGTGTCTTTTAAGCTTTCACAACGGTTAAAAGTGCTAATCAATACGCTGATCTTCATAAGGCTCAGCTAGTTTAATAAACAATCAAAGATATTATTGTTAATTAATAATCTGTTTTTTATTCTTTCTTTTTCTAAGCTATGCAACTTAAGCAGTCTTTCTGATCGGTCTTTTACTGACTCCTCATTCAGCCCAGTTCGGACATCTATGAAATACTCTGATTGGTCAAATTTATTTAGCAACTCATAATATTTATCAGCCCATCCGATAACTAAGGCTGGAATGCCATTTTTATACGCTTGTACAATTGAGTGGTATCTTGAAGCAACAATGAAATTAAACTGCTTTATAATATGCTCAAGCTCAATTGCATTAAGATCCCCATCTATTAATTCTACTTTTTCATTTAGTGAAAATATTTTTTTTATTCTTGCACATAACCTTGAATCTTCAGAAGAGTGGTTTAATATGTAGACTTTATGCCCGGAACAGATGATCTCTTTTATCAACATTTTATAAGTTAAATAAAACTTATCTTCATTCATACGTTCTTTTACTCTAGAGTTTGGTATAATCCCTACAGAGTCAGGTTCGATTTCGAGCTTTTTGAAATTTGGAATGTCCTTATAAATATTTCTCAAATCTGTATTTTCAACCTGAAGCAATATATCATTAGCTCTAAAAATATTATTTTTTCGAAACTTTGAAAGGTATTTCATACTAGTTTCTTCCCTTGCAAATATTTGCCTGGGATATTTCATGCATAAATTTATTAAAGGGTATAGTTGTAATTTGTTTTTAAAAGAATAATCAAATGGTCCAAATGATTGCGGGAAAATATAGTATGGGATATTAAATTTATTAGCAATTATGATATTTAATAAATAATCGGCAGAAACAGTCCACTCCCAATCCGATGAAAGAGCATATCCGCTTACGTCTACAAAAAATAGTGCATTTTTAATGGTGTTATTCAACTCGTCTCTGTCTTTCTTATTTCTATTGTTTTTTAGAAGCATGCTGAGGCAATTAGAAAATAGGCACATTTTAGTTTCCCAATCCCAAGGTAAAATCTTAAACTGAAAATTTGCTTTCTCTTTTTCTGATCTAGCATAGTCACGGGAAGAAAAAAGGTACATATTTTTCCCTCTAAATCTCTTTTTGATTTGGTCTATAGTTACAAAAGACATTGCTTGGGCTCCTTTATTAAACAACTCGCCCCCTACTACAATAATATTTTTTGCTTCCTGCATATTTTTTTTAGTAATCTTTTTTGTCATGTTTAAAAATAAATGTTCTATATAAACACCAAAATATAAAATTCTTTTTTTAATTGAAGTAAACATGTATCGATAATTTTCTACGTTGGCAAACCTTTTTCTGAATATATAAAACCCATGTATGGACAACCGCAACGTTCAGCAGTACACTTTTGCGGCACTTCAAACAGTTTTATCTTACCGTTAAATAAATTGCCGTGGTATTGATTATCATCGTAGCATCTAAATACATCTCCCTGGCTAGTCATACGAATAAACTTACTACCCGCCCAACAATTTTTACCCTTAAAGGATGGATAGCGTTTTATGTAAAATTTGTCTAACGAAACATCGCACATCCTCCCCTTATTCAAATCTTCGGAATGATCAATTTTAAAATTTCCTTCTTTTGTGCTTAGTTCTAAGTAATACGTTATTATATTTCTTTGTTCATCTGTATATGCTTCAGGATAATTACTTCCAAAGAAAGGACGTATTTTTCTAAGAATAGCGGATTCAAGAATTTTAAATTTTGCACCATTGCCCTTAAAAACCTTTGGTCTTAAAATAATCCCCTGAGATTTGAAATAAGAATAGTCTTTACCCAATCTATGCACCATATAAGGGTGCACCAAATAAGTAACAAACGTATAAAATCCCTTTTCTTTTATAAAATAATATTTCTCAATAAAGTCATCAACTAATTTCAATTTTTCTCTTTCCAGAATATGTAGGCTACAATTAATACTCCTCACCTTATCAGGATTTATGACTTCCGCGAATTGGTAAATAGACTTATGGGTTAAATTTGTGTTAACGCCTATAATATGATCCTTGGTCAGCCTTTGGCATAACTCTATAAAGTTTGGATAAAAAAATGGCTCGCCTCCTGACATATAAATGTAGCACTTCTTCCCCGTACCTTTGAAAGCATTAACTATTTTGTCAATATTCACGTCTCCACGAAAATTCTTATTTTTACTGTATTTGTCATAACAATATGTACACTTGAAGTTACAAAATTCATTTATATGCCAATTAAATTCTACATCGCAATTCATATTCATTCCTTTTTTAATTATTTAAACTAATACTTCCTTAAGTTCCTTCAAAATATTCTTATTCATCACATAAATTATTAGTAAATAGACGAACCCTGACAAACTCCCTAAAACGATGAAATCTTGCTTAAAATGTATCGGCATAATGAAAAATTTAAGAATTGTAGTAACTATAGACATTGATACTGCACAGATAAAGGCAGGCCGGATTGCTTTAAAAATCATTAATGGCCCTACGCGTAGTATCCGTTTTATCCGAAACAGCGCGATAGTAAATGAAGATATTGACGCTAATAAAACTGCTAATCCTACACCACCCAATTTAAACTTATATGCCAAGGGGACAACTAAAACAAAAAACAATGCTACCTGTACCAAGCTCACCTGAAAATCTGCTTTAGATTTTCCTCTCGCTAAAAAAACCGGAAAAAAAGCACTTCCCAGAGAACGAAACATACCAACAAAAGCCAGAATTCTTAAGATATTTGTTGCAGGCAACCACTTTTGGCCAAAGACAAGCCGCAAAATATCGGGAGCAAATATAAAAAGCCCAAAACTGAAAGGAAACGCAATAAAACTAATATACTTAATAGCTTTAAGCATTACCTGCTTTACATCGTCTAAATCCTCTTGAATCTTAGAATATGCAGGATACATAATAAGCCCGACTCTGCCCAATATATAGTCATTAAGCATATTGGAGGCATTCATCGCGATTGCATAATACCCTAACATCGTCACGCCTAATAACTTTCCTACAACGATATTATCTAAATTGCTATATAAAAATCCTATTATCCCACCTACTAACACAAACTTTCCGAAGTGGAACATGTCCCACGCGACTGTTTTGTCAAATTCGAATTTCGGTTTCCAACCCGAAAAGCACCATTCAATGCTTATCTGGACCACATTCTTTAGAATGTAGGCAATGACTAAGCTCCATACTCCATGATTGGTTAATGCTAAGACGACTGCCGTAACTACATATGTCGCAGTAGCGGATACTTCGGCAACGGATTTATATTTGAATTTCATGTCGCGATAAAGTATTGTCTGCGGGACCTTGCCAAAACAGCTTATAACAAAGATAATGGCTAATGCCCTGATTATGTTTGCAACATCGGGATGATTTAGGAATTTAGCGCCTATGGGAGCTAATATAAACAATATAATAAATAATATTAGTCCCATAGTTGGAATAAGAAAGAACGCCGTATTACAGGCTTTATGTATGTCCTCATCTTTACGCCGCACAAGAGCTGAATCAAAACCGAGACTTTTAAATATGCCGAATCCATCTATCATGACAAAGGCAAGTGCAAATAGGCCGAAGTCTGCTGGTGTTAGTATGCGTGCCAAAATGACGGTTGCACCGAAAGATAGTATTCTTTGTGTGATGCTGCCAGCAAAAGTCCATTTTATTCCAGAAATGGTTTTTATTTTTAATGATGCCATAAGTATTTTGTTAACTAAAAATATCCCATTTTGCGGCTTTCAGTTGCTGAAACAGTAAAACTGGGTCTGATAATGAAAAATCATAACAAACATTTAATCTGAAAAAGTTCTTTATAAAACTTTTGACATGTTTTTTATTTTTTATGCACGAATTTATTTCTTGCGGGAAAATAGACCGATAGAACATTCCGATCTTATACTTTGTAGGATTTATATTACAGGAATTACTGAATGCTAACTGAAAGTATTTTAGAGGCAGATCTACGCCGCAAGAATAAGCAAATTGAGTAGTTCCGCCAAATCTTGGATTGATCTCAAGCAGCTTAAAGCCTTTATCTTTGGTTATGAAAAAATCTACATCAATTGCTCCGGTCCAAGAAAGTTTTTCTATAAGTTTGCTCAAAAATTCAAAAGCGACAGTATTATAATATGACCTGGCATAAACGGTCATACCTCCGGTGTCAGGATATTGTCGGACTAGCTCATACATAAAAAAGTCCAATATTTTCCCATCTCGACATACAGCAGTAACACTATAACATTTACCTTTTATAAATTCTTGTACCATAGGCCAGTTCTGCAAATTCTCATAGTTCTTAAAAGAGGTAAATAACTTATCCATGCTATCAATATATTTATTTCCATCCCCTGCACATTTATTGCTTTCTTTTACCACACATGGAAAAGATATGACGTTAGCTATGTGCTCTATATCCTGCCAGGATTGTGGAAAATAGGTATCCGGTATAGGTATGCCATTGTTTTGTGCGAACCGATATGTCTGATCTTTGCTTCGCGCAATAATAACACCGTTTTTACTTGGAAGCAGCATTTTGACATGTTTCAAAATTTCATCCCTATCTTCGGAGCAATATTCCACACTTAGATCGCTTATTGGTATGAGGAAATCATATTTTCTATCCTTAATGAGTTCGTTGAGAAACGACATATAGTCTTTTTTATATTTTTCATCGGGACAAATTATTTTTTCCTTACAGAACTTTGAATATAAAGTAGGGCTGTGCGACTTTGAGCTAAGCAAGGAGATTCTGTGTCCTTTTTTAGCCAAACTTCTCATACAGGTTAAGGCCGATTTCCATTCTGCGTTAGTAATTAAGATATTCATTTTTAATTTAAGGTTACTATCTTCGTAAATTCGATGCCATTAAAATAATCTGGCCTTGCTGGTATTTGAGTACCGGCTATCTTGTCGTTGGGAATAGTTGAGTCTGAAAAAATACACATACCCATCTTTCCATTCATAACAGCTATCATCGGATTATCAAACAGAACTTTTTTTGAAGCGTCGTTTAAGCTACGGACTTGTAGCATAAATCTCATACTATCCCATCTATCCCGCATAATAGTCATTCCCCACTTACTTTTATACCATAAAATTCCGTCATTCAAAATTGGTGCAGTGCCTCCAAAATCTAGTTTCTTATATCCGTTTTCCTTCGAAAACTTTATGAGGAAATAATAAACTGCCGCGATGACTGATTGTTTCAATAGCGCCTCATCCCCATTTAATACTCCTACCATGCGAGTGACCATTGTTGTGCCCATTTTTTGTAATGTAGTGCCGGCAACGTATTTGCCATCTTTTTTTATAAACAATATACCTTCTGTGCAAAATTTATGTACAGTGTTCATTGGAAATAGACGCGCATAGTGTCTATGCCTCATTTTTATAAATGGAACATTCATATTATTATAAAAAAATTCGACATTATCGGGATCTCGTGAAATCTCATATGTATAATTGTATTTCTCTATTTTTCGTAGATCATCTTTTATTGATCTATAATTAAATATCTTTTCGAATTCAGCATCATCTTTATTTAGATCTAATCCGAGTCTTACCATCTCAGGAATGTTTATTAAATCACGCCCTATATAAACGGCTAGCCATTTATGCAGTCGCAAAAATGCTAAATTGCCCTGCTTTTCTATTGATTCCAGCTTGCCTTTTATTTGCCAAAAATAAATATATTTTTCTATTTCTATTATTGGTTTTTCTAAATAAAATTTTTTAAGAAAGTGATTTGGTGGATTAGTCCTCCCTAGATGATATATGATAAGTTCATCTCCATGTTTACTTTTACCATTAACGCGATAGACGCTAATCTTTAAGTCCTTAATACATAAAACTATCTCATCCCAAATATCGATAAAAAAAGCTGGAATTTTTTTAATCCTATTTATTAAGCGGATCATATCGATCTCCTCATTTGATCAACCAGCGAATACAGTTCTTCTTTCTTACGCCCCAACTTGAGGTGGCATTTTGCCACCTCAAGATTTCCTTCTTTGTCAGCCTAAACATAAAATCTGCAAGGTTTTTTAAAATTCCTATATTGCTTCGGCCGCTTCGCGGCCTCGCAATAACTACTGTTAAACACCTACATGTTGCTTTTCAAACCACTCTACTGTTTTTCTTAATCCGTCTTCGAAATTAACTTTCGGCTCGTATTTAAGCATCGACCTGATCTTCGATATATCGGCAAGCGTGCGGAAGACGTCGCCCTGGCGGCGGGGTTCGAAGGTTGATTTGATTGATTTGCCCATGATCTTATTAAGCGTAGCGACCAAGTCTAAAATTGAATTGTCGGAACCGCAGGCGACGTTGAATGTTTCGCAAGGGACAGTCCCCTTCGGGGACAGTCCCTTTGTCGCGGAAAGAATATTCGCTTCCACTATGTTATCGATATAAGTAAAGTCGCGTGATTGTTTGCCTGTTCCATGAACAGGCGGATTTCGGCCATCCAGCATGCAATCTATGAATTTAGGTATAACTACAGCATATTCGTCATCGAGTGACTGTCTGGGTCCAAATACATTAAAATAGCGTAAATTAACGGTCTCTAGGCCGTAATTTGCACTAAAAACGCGGCTATAGTACTCCCCTGCTAATTTAGTTAATGCATATGGTGATATGAGTAGCGGCATATCAGTCTCTTTTTCTGGAAATTTTGTTGTGTCACCATAGACAGAGCTTGATGATGCCAGCACCACCCTCTTAACCTTATATTTTAGCGCCGCTTCAAGAATATTTACTGTGCCGTCTATATTTACTGCATTATATTCGTGCGGCATGGTCATGGACTTCGGGACGCTTCGTAAAGCGGCTTGGTGGAGGACGTAGTCGATGTTGTGACAGGCTTTGAGACAAGTATTAAAATCACGAATATCGCCCTTAATAAGTTCGAAATCAGGGACAGTTCCCTTCGGGGACAGTCCCTGATTTTCGGTCGTCGGGGACAGTCCCTGCAAATTCTCTTCTTTGCCGCTGGAGAAGTTATCGAGGATGCGGACGAAATGGCCGTCTTTGAGCAAACGTTCTACTATATGGGAGCCGATGAAACCGGCTCCGCCGGTTACTAAGAATCGCATTTTTACCCCTGTGAAATTACTTCTTTCTATTCTTCCGTCTCAAAAGTGCGTATGCAGCAAGGCCGCCGCCGAGCAGCAATACGGTTGCTGGCTCGGGATTGTGAGGCACTGCACCACCGCCACCACCACCTACACTGCCACCGCCGCCGCTTGAGGAACTGCCGGAACCGCCAAATGAAAACCCACCGCTTTTCCCGCAGCCAGTTAATAACATTACTATCACCAATAACGCCAATAAGTTATACTTCATGCGCCATTACCTCCTCTTTTTGCTCTTTTACGTTTTCAGTTTGATAATACGCCCTGTATCCATCGTATTCATGGACATATCTATATAAATAATGTGGAAGATGATATTCCACATTAGTCATTATATAACCAACGAGTTTTGCGTGTGCCTGATAGAGCCTTTGTTCCACCGTTTTTACCATATCTCGCTGGGTTCTTGCGGCCTGCACAACCAGAATAACGCCATCTGTCATACCGCCAATGATGCATGGATCAGTCAAGGGCATTACAGGCGGTGAATCAATAAATATATAATCGAACCTCGTCCTTAAAGATGACAATAGGCTTAGCATCTTTTTGGATGAAAGAAGCTCGGCTGGATTTCTCGGAACCTTGCCGGAATGCATTATTGTGAGATTCGCAATATTGGGACTTACGAAGGTTGCATCTGCTTCGACCTCGCCCTTCAATATTTCCGACAGGCCAGGGCTTGAACTTATACCCATGTATTTTGAGATCTTGCCTTTACGCATATCAGCATCTATTAAAAGGATGGATTTATTATTCAGGTCATTCGCCATCGTGAGCGCGAGGTTAATCGATGTTACTGTCTTTCCCTCTCCGTTCAAGGAGCTCGTGATAAGGAAGGTCTTATAATCCTCTTTCAATCTTAGCGACTGGATGTTGGTGCGAATTATCTTATACTGCTCTCCGACCGGTGACGCCGGGTCATGAAATGCCACGATGTGCGGCTCTATCTTTGTATTCTCTACTTTTTTTACAATATACTGCACTTCCGGTTTCTTCTGTATCCTGGAAATGCGTTCGTCTGCTACCTTTTTTAATGCTTCAGTAATTCGTCCCATTGCGGTTCCTCCGTTTTTAGTTGAGAGTTGGGAGTCGGGAGTTGTCCCTCGACTTCGCTCGGGATATGGGAGTATCCGAGAACAGATTCCCTTATCGCTTCCAACACTATGTCTTTATTAATCTTGTGCGCTTCATGCACCAGGCCGCTTATAAGCGCGTTGTGGCACATAAGATTTATAAGCCGTGGCACGCCCTTAGAGTATTTATAAATTTCATCTATGGCATCATCCTTAAATATGTCGGCTTCTTCGTTTCCGGCTTTTTTAAGACGGTGTTTTATGTAGTTTCTAGTCTCTGCGGCAGTTAACGGGTCTAGATGATAGTGAAAAACAACCCTTTGCCTAAATTGCTCGAGTTTGGGCATCACGAGTTTTTTCTTGAGTTCAGGCTGACCCATAAGGATTATCTGGATGAGCTTTTCTTTCTCGGTCTCAAGGTTAGAAAGCATGCGTATCTCCTCGATGACCGAAGGCGTCAGGTTCTGTGCCTCATCTATTATCAAGACGACGTTCACATCGTTCGAAGCCTGTTTTATCAGATATTTGTTGAGCGCTGAGAGAAGATGCGTTTTTGATGTTGAGCGGTATTCTATACCCAGATCCTCTAATATAGTAGTAAGAAGCTCCTTCTTGCCAAGGTGCGTATTGAGAACAAGCGCTACTTTGGTCGTAGGATCGAGTTTGTTGATAAGGGTTCTGCATACGGTAGTCTTTCCAGAGCCGATTTCGCCTGTAATCACAACAAAGCCGTTACGCTCGCTTATGGCGAGCAAGAGGCAATTTAGCGCCTCTTCGTGCTTTGCGCTTGCGTAAAAAAACTTCGAATCAGGCGTCAGGTTAAAAGGCTTGTCGTTGAATCCGTAGTACTTCTCGTACATGAGTAGCTCCTTAATTCCCTAAAAAGACATTAAATATAATCACTATGAGCAGGACGACGCCGGTCACGGCCGAGATTGCAGCAATCTTCGTATTTTGCAGTTTCTGCAACTTTAGATCTTCCTGCGTGATTATTCTGGATACTGCGCCGAATATCGGAAGTTCCAGAAACGCTTTCGCCTCATCGATGCCGAGGAATGAGTGGTCGAATAATTCGGCGAGGAATACGAGGCCGAGGCCTACGCTAGCACCAAGGAATAACCCCACAAACAATATTATCAGCTTATTCGGTTTTGCCGGCTTTAACGGCAATCTCGCTGGATCCAAAATCGTATAGCGCGTGCCTTCTCTTGATGCCTCGAGCCGTTGGGTTATCTTTGCGGTTTCAAGGCGAGACAGAAGCTCATTATAGATTTTTTGCGTTACGCCTTCATCTCTTGCCTCAGATTTATCGAGCTTGTCCAAGAGCAATAATTTGTAAAGCTTATCGTTGGAGACTGCGGACAATTTCGCCCTGTTCGTGCCGGGAGCGGCATCTGTCGCGTCGACTGTCTGGGTTGCAAGATCTTCTTTAAGCTTCTTAATCTGAGCTTTCAGGGGACTATTCTCAGGTTCTGAAGCAGTTAATGCGGCAGTATCTATGCTGTAATCGCCCTGTTCGAGCTCTTTTTGGGAGGCCGCTATCTTCTTCTTTAATTCGATGACCATTGGATGCTTCTCTGTAGAATCTACGAGTAGTTTTTTGAGCTGCTCTTCCATGGTGGCAATCTCTGCCTGCTTTAGCTTCTTCTGATATAAATTAACCTGATCATTTATAAAATCGATGGCATTTTCTGCTTCTTTGCCTTGTTGTCTTACGTTTTCCGCTATAAATATGTCGGTTATGTTCTTGACAATCTTCTGTGCCTCAACAGGATCCTTCCCTTCATATCCTATGGTTATCAGGTTTTGGCCTCTTAAGGTAACTTTTATATTTTTTCGAAGCTTCTTTACCAAGGCCTCAAACTCATACTGGTTCTTCACGTCTTTATCGAGCTGGAGGGTCTTTATGAGCTGCATCATTCTGTCCCAACCGAGGATCTGCTCGCGTAACATGCTAAGGCGCTGGGCTACGCTTGTTGAAACGGCTATGCCCTGGATAAGAGGATTGATAACCTTGCCCTCTTCGACAAGTATCAGCGTCGAGGACTGATATATCTTGGGCAGCGTATTTCCGGCGATTATCCCGCCCACGATGCCTATAAATACGGGCACTATTATTAACCATTTTCGCCTGAACATCACCTTAAGATAATCTATCGGCTTCAACTGTTTTGTCGGATTTTCTACCATCTGGTTTTCTCCTTTATATTTATCCCTCGACTTCGCTCGGGATAAAACCCCGACCTTATCGAAGGGTTTTATAAACCTGCGGCCACCATGCTCGCGCCGGCAGCGGCTGAGCCTGCGGCCTGGCTTACAGCGCTGGTTGCCGGGCTTATGACACGGATTATCTTAGCCATAACTGTTGAGGGTACATAGAGCACATCTCCCGGCTTCATATCTATATTCTCCTTAAGATCTCCTCCGTAAAGCAAGGCGTACACATTTACACATCTGTAATTATTTCTTCCATTCTTGTCCGGAGTAATTAAACGGCATTTCCTCATAGCTGCTGAACCAACTGCAGGAAGTCCTGCTGCGACCAAGGCTTCTCGCACAGGAATCGCATTGCCTTTCATATAAAATTTCCCAGGCATATTAACCTCTCCCACAACATAGAAGACCTTGCTTAAGTATGCAACTATCCTTACGTTCACATCCGGCTCTATAATATATTCTGAGAGTATATTGGTAAGCCTTTTCTGCAGTTCGGGCTTTGTGAGGCCGGCTACAATGATGTCGCCAACAAACTTATATTCAATCTTGCCTTCCGAATTTATGGGGTATTGGCCGCTGAATTCAGGATGTCTTCTCACATCGATCTCGATGACATCGTCCGGCCCAAGAGTATATTTCATCGCCTCTGCGATTGTAATTGTAGGTGTCTGAACCACAGGCAGGGCCTCAAGATTGATGTCAACCGTTGAGCCTGTCTCCGTAATGGCCTTAGAGCTGGCCGCAGCATAACCTGGGCCGCACATAATAGGTATAGTCAAAAATGCAGCCAAAATAACAGAAATGAGTGTTTCTTTTGCGATATTCATAATCACCTTATCTCCTTCGTTATATTCGTAGGTACTTTCGTAAAATTTCCTGATATCCTCAACATCGTCTTTCAGATAAAACCTCCAGCCGCGCCAGTCGCGCCGGGAGCGTTTTATCTTTCCGCCCTTCTCCCACCTCATTATGGTCCGCGGTGTCACGCCCACATATTTCGCAACTTCTGTGATCGTTAGTCGTCCGTCCATTAGTGAAATCTCCTGTTTCTAGTTTTTAGTTGTTACTTATTAGTTCTTAGAAAAATAGCGCCTGTCCACGACACACTATGACAGGTATATACCTTCTTGTATAAGCAATATCTGTGCCAATCAGTTTTAATCTAACTTGGTTAGTTCAAACTTGTTAAAGTGTTGAGTTATAGCGACAAAAGTGTCGAGCGTTAGGAACTTTAAATAAAAAGTTGCTTTCTATTAACTTAATGCTATACTTAAAGTCAATTAACATTTTTACACACATCCGGGGTGTGATTTGGTAAATTATGAAACATAGACTATCGCACCAATACAGATTACTCCAGAAGATGGCTATTACGCCTCAGATGAAGCAATCGATACAGCTTCTGGGTATGTCGATAAAAGACCTCTCAGAGTATATCGATTCCCTTGTAACAAAAAATCCATTCTTACAAAAACTGATCAACAACAAAAAATCCGATAAATATAATGGTGTTCCCGGCCTTAGGGCGGATGGTGAGACTTACGATCATGCTGACACAACGAGGTATAGAGAGAATCCGCGTTTTAGCCTGCTTTCCAACTTAAGGATGTTGGGCCTTAAGGATAAGGCCTTAGAGATAACGGAATATATGATCTTTGAGATGGACGAGAACGGTTATATAACAGTTGAGCCGGAGGAAGTTGCATCCGATTTAGGTGTAACTACAGAAGAGGTTGAAGATTGCCTCGAAGCCATTCAAGGTATGGAGCCTGCCGGCATAGGCGCAAGAGACATCCGCGAGTGCCTTCAGCTACAATTAAAAAGAAAGAATAAACAAGAGTCACTCGAATACGCAATAGTTTCACATTTCCTGATTGAGGTGGCGCGAAACGATATTGAAAAAATAGCAAATTCCCTTAAAGTGGATAAAAATAAGGTTCGAGATGCTATTAATTATATAAAGAAATTAGACCCAAGGCCGGCAAGCGCTGTTCTAAGTAAAGATACGCAAGTTATCATACCCGAACTACTGGCAAAAGTGGATAAAAGAGCAGTGCGGTTAGAGTTAAATAAAAGTCATCTTCCCCGCCTAAAAATTTACAATCCTTACGAAAACGAGCTTGACATAATAAAGGATCCCGAGGCAAGGAAATTTTTAAAGGAGAATATGAACATCGCCAAAGGCCTCGTCGATAATTTAAAACGGCGCGAAGACACGATATGCAAAGTGGCAAAATATATACTGGACTTCCAAAAAGAGGCTATTGCCAAAGGCGAAGCCGGACTTAAGACTCTTACGCTAAAAGATGTTGCAGAGGCTTTGAACTTTCATCCCTCGACTATTAGTAGAGCCATTTCCAATAAGTATATCCAGATAAATGATAAAGTGGTGCCCATGAACAGCCTCTTGAGCCATGGCATAAAAAAAGAGAGCGGAGAGCTCACATCAAAGAGCTTCATAAAGAATAGAATCGTGGAATTAGTCAAGAAGGAAGATGGTGCCTTGCCATTAAGCGATGCCCAG
The DNA here is from genome assembly GCA_023247385.1 of Candidatus Omnitrophota bacterium. Taxonomy (GTDB): domain Bacteria; phylum Omnitrophota; class Gorgyraeia; order 2-01-FULL-45-10; family 2-01-FULL-45-10; genus JAHFGO01. Next base: position 49,108 of record JAHFGO010000001.1, read on the forward strand.
ATAGAGGCGAAATTAAAGGAAAATGGCATTGTCATTAAAAGGCGCACCATCGCCAAATATAGGAAATGTTTGCAGATACTACCTACACACCTCAGAAAAAAGGTTAAAGCGGATTAAGAATTTCTGCCTTATTCAATATGATCAATATAATACTATAGACTGCCATTGTAACGATTAGTTTCCCCAGTTCCCAGGCAATCCCATTCTTTCCTATCAGTATATTTTTCCCCGCAACATACATCATGGCTATTCCGAGCATATTGCTCATCCAATAGAAAACAAGCACAAGTGTAAGGAAATTCATGGGGATGAAACGGATAACCAAGTTCGCACATATATAGGAAAGCGGAATATTGACGAATACGTCATTCCAGGCCGTAAACGGCGACAGAGCCCAGCCTATAAAGAATACGGAGCGAGATAAAAACTTTTTTATCATATGATTATCAGGATGGCGCCAAGGAACATGCAAAAGGTGCTGGTAAGCCTAATACGTATCTCACGCTCGCGGAAGAAGATCCAGCCATACCCCACGCTCATCAAGAGACTCAGTCTTTTGATCGAAATTGCGTAGGCGACATTCGCTGTAGATACGGATTTAAAAAAACAGATGCTCGAAAGTGCTGCGAGAAGGCCTAGCACTAAATAAGAAAGGATTGTTTTAGGATCTTTAGTTATCATAGAATAGCCCTTGCTCAATCTATATAAAACTAACGGCACCATTGCGAAGCTTATGGATAGATTGTAAATAAAAGGGATTGATTCGGGACTGGAACATAACATCGCCTTTTTGGCCACCGCGGAGGTTACGCTGAATATCAACGCCACTAATACCATATAGATGGAGCCTCTATTTGAAAGAATCGCCTTTATGGGACTGATAAATCCGTATCTCACTTCTTTCAAATTAAGTGAATAGGCGCCGAATGTTATTAATGCTATGCCAAAAATGCCCCTAATCGGAATATGTTCACCGAGCAATAGGTAGGCTGTGAGGATTACGAAGACCGGAGTCAACGCTAGGAATGGAACTGATAGCGAGATATCGGTAAGCTTTAACGCCTTGTAATAAAGGATAGTGGCTAAAATCTCGAGAGGTATTACTGTAAGAAGCGTCTTCACAAGATCTGAATTAAAGGGCGCTATCCTGTGAGAAAAATAATAGATGGCTAAAAAAGGCGTGGACAGA
>JAHFGO010000114.1 GCA_023247385.1 Candidatus Omnitrophota bacterium
ATGGGCCTTGGCACGCCACCGGACATACTGGAAGCGATCTCAAGCGGCGTCGACATGTTCGATTGCGTAGTGCCCACTCGGAATGGCAGAAATGGCCAGGCCTTTACATTGAATGGCGACCTGCAGTTAAGGAACGCAGAATATAAAGAGGATTTTAGGCCCATAGACGATGCTTGCGGATGTTACGCGTGCAAGACACATACGCGAGGTTATATAAGGCATCTATTCAATACAGATGAGCTCCTTGGACTACGCCTCATCTCATTGCATAATATATATTTTTATGTTAAACTTATAAAATCATGCCGCAAGGCAATAGCCGAAGGTCGCTTTGGCAAATTCAAAAATGATTTTTTAAAAAATTATAACAAGGAGAGAAAAAATGAATCCAGGGCCAAGCCCATTATTTAACCTGATGCCAATCATTCTGATATTTGTCGTCTTCTATTTCCTTCTGATACGTCCCCAGAAGAAGACGCAGAATGAACATAAAAAGATGATAGCATCCCTAAAAAAGAACGATGAAGTTATAACTGCCGGAGGAATCCATGGCACGGTCGTGAATGTCAAAGAACACACGGTTACGCTGAAAGTAGATGATAACGTAAAGATAGAGGTGCAGAAGAGCGGCATATCAACGATGAAGCGGAAAGCATCGGAATAATTGTTGTCCCTCGCGTCCATGCGTAAACAAAGGACGCTCGGGATGAAACTTCGCAGAAACCAGACTCTTAAGCTTAGAGAAGTTCCGCGAAGCGAAATTTTTTTTAAAAATTTCAGGGGAGAAGATAAATGAACAAGAATCTTCAATGGAAATTGTTGGGAATTATACTACTCACTATAGCATGTATCTGGCTTATACTGCCGCCTTTTACCATCAAGGATAAAGATGGAAAAGTCATTCAAAAAGGAAAGATAAATCTGGGGTTGGATCTGCAGGGCGGCATGCACGTTGTGTTAAAGATCGACACATCCAAGCTGCCGCTGGACGCAAGAAAAGACGCCGTCGACAGGGCCATAGAGATAATAAGAAATAGGATTGACCAATTCGGCGTTGGCGAAATGTCAATCCAGAGGCAGGGTAGGGAGAATGTTATAGTCCAGCTTCCAGGAGTTACGGATAGAGAGAGGGCGCTTGAGATCATTGGCAGGACCGCGCACCTGGAATTTAAGCTTGTATCTGATAATGTTGAGGATTTAAAGAAGGCGCTTAATAATGAATCTGTTGAAGACCATGAGTTGAAATATCTAGAGGGCGAGAGGGCGGGTCGCGAGCCGCTTTTAGTAGCCAAAGATGCGAGCCTCACAGGAGACCTCCTTGTGAACGCGAAGACAGAATTCAGCTCAAGAGGCTTTGGAGAGCCGTATGTATCGTTAACACTGAATTCTAAAGGCGCGCAGATTTTCGCAAATGTCACTGCAGCAAATGTCGGCAGGAGGCTCGCTATAGTCTTGGATGGTAATGTGGTGTCAGCTCCTGTTATCCGCGAAGCCATACCTTCAGGCCAAGCGCAGATATCCGGCAATTTCACCGTAGACCAGGCCAACGACCTTTCTGTAATCTTAAGGGCTGGCGCACTTCCTGCGCCAGTCATCGTAGAAGAGGAGCGTACTGTTGGGCCGCTGTTAGGAGCAGATTCCATTCGAAGCGGCATCCGTGCCACTTTAATCGGCGGCATACTCGTATTTCTATTTATGATAATTTACTACCGCCTTGCCGGCCTAATCGCAAACCTCGCTTTGATACTGAACTTACTTCTGATACTTGCATGTCTTGCAATGTTTAGAGGAACTCTCACACTGCCCGGCATAGCCGGTTTGATATTGACTATAGGCATGTCAGTCGATGCAAACGTCCTCATTTATGAAAGGATGCGCGAGGAATTACGACTTGGAAAATCCTTGCGGGCTGCCATAGCGGCAGGATACCACAGGGCGTTCTCTGCCATATTCGATTCCAACCTTACAACAGTTGTGGCCGCGGCCCTTATATTCAAATTTGGGACAGGCCCGATACGCGGATTTGCGGTTACGCTGACAATAGGCCTATTGGCAAATCTCTTCACAGCCGTAATGTGCACAAGAGTCATATTTGAATTATTGTGCGACCAGTTCGATCTCGCAAAACTAAAGATGATGCAGATATTCCCAGAAACCCATATCGATTTTATTGGAAAGAGAAAGATATTTTATGTGATATCGGCTGTAACTATAATAGCTGGCCTTTCGATATTCGCGATGCGCGGCGAGGCCAACTTCGGCGTCGATTTCTCCGGTGGGGCACTGCAGCAGTTTATGTTTGAAAGGGCTGTGAGGGCAGATGATGTGAGAGGCGTCTTAAAAGAGATAGGTTTTGGAAATGCGTCCATTCAGCAATACGGCGACCCTAAAGAGGTTATCATAAGGACTCAAACCGACATATCCAAAAATTTGAATGTCGCATTTAAAGAAAAATTTAAAGATAATGCATTCCAGCTGTTGAGAATTGAGACCGTAGGTCCAGCTGTAGGGAAGAACCTCAGGCAGAATGCGATGACAAGCTTGCTCTTAGGTTTAGCGGGCATATTAATTTACGTTATGTTCAGATTCAATTTGAAATACGCTTTCGCAGGCGTCATTGCATTATTCCATGATGTATTCGTTGCGATCGGCGCATTGGCGCTGACACACCGGCAATTCGATCTTACGATAGTTGCGGCACTTTTAACGATCGCTGGTTATTCTATTAACGACACCATCGTTATATATGATAGGATCAGGGAGAACTTGCGTCTTGTCAAAAAAGGATCCTTTCTGGATATTGTAAACTTGAGCGTTAACCAGACGTTGGGCAGAACCATACTCACTTCAGGCGTGACGATGCTGGTCGTGATAGCACTTCTATTTTGGGGCGGCGAGGTATTGAACAATTTTTCATTCTGCCTATTTGTAGGTTTCATCTCAGGGGCCTATTCCACGGTCTATATAGCTAGCCCATTGATACTGTCATGGCATAAGAAAGCCGCCACGAAAAAATAACCCTTCGACTCCGCTTGAGGGTTAATAACTTGAGTTTATCGAAGGATGAAGGAAGCGTTTTTAAAAATATGACAGCCCATCATGGATACGAACATGCCCAGAGGGGATCCATTGTAAGCCTACTGACGAACGGGCTGTTATTCCTATTCAAGATGTTTGCTGGGCTAGTAGGCCACTCAAACGCCATGATAGCGGACGCCCTTGATACCCTCGGCGATACTATGACCTCGACAGGCATGCTTGTTGGGTTTAAAATAGCTAATAGGCCGGCAGACGCAGACCATCCTTATGGACATGGGAAGGCAGAATCGATAATTGCAAAACTTCTCGCAATATTTTTAATAATTCTTGGCGTAAAAGTCGCATACAACTCAATCCATGTGATGATATTCCATAAGCTGTACATTCCAGGAAGGATAGCATTAATTGCTGCCGTAGTTTCCATAATTGTGAAATTGGGCCTATTCCAATATACGAATCTTCTGGGCAGGAAGATATCATCGACAGCCATGACAGTCTACTCCTGGAATTTGGCATCCGATGCTTTTTCATCTTTAGCGGCTTTGATTGGAATTGGGGCAGCGCGCCTGGGATTTCCCTTGATGGATCCCATAGCCGCCTTCATATTGTCATTGTTGGTAATAAAGGCCGGCATCGAAGGTTTTCACAGGGCTTATGATGAGTTGATGGATGGCGCGCCCGCGAAGGCCGTGATAGAGGGCATAAAAAATATTGTATCAATGAATGATAATGTGAGAGCGATTAATGACATAAAGGTTAGGAAAATGGGCCTCGACTTGATAATAGATATGACTATAGCTGTGGACAAAAATATAACAGTAGAAAAAGGCCATTCTATAACAGACCTTGTAAAGAATGACATTTTGAATAAAATACCTACTGCAAAAGAAGTCTTTATACACGTCGAGCCGTTTAGGTAAAAGAGAGATCCCTCGAACGCTCCTGTTCGTTGCGTTCTCGGGATAAAATTTACACGTAAATTTCATGAGAATGATCTGGAGAATAAAAGATTCGAATTCATATATCCAAGAGGATATCGCATCTTCATTAAATATTTCCAAAATCACAGCACAGCTTTTAGTAAATCGCGGTATAGTTAATCCTTCTCTTGCATCAGAATTCCTCGCATGTTCACTGTCCTCTGCCTACGATCCATTCCTTCTAAAGGATATGGATAAAGCAGTCTCTAGAATCAAAAATGCGATTCGAGAGGGCGAACAAATACTGGTTTATGGCGATTACGATGTTGATGGTATGACAGGCGTAGCTACTCTTTACTCTGCCCTTAAAAATTTAGGGGCGAATGTATTAAATTATATTCCTAACAGGCTCGAGGAGGGCTATGGTTTAAATGTCGGTGCAATAAAGAAAGCACAAAAAAACGATGTCACGCTGATAATAACCGTGGATTGCGGAATAACTTCTTTTAGAGAAATAGAATACGCCAAATCTTTGCATATTGATACCATCGTAACGGATCACCACGAGTTATTGGAAGGGCGTGTTCCTGAAGCATGCGCAGTGATAAATCCGTTGCAAGAAAATTGCAAATACCCATTCAAAGGCCTAGCAGGAGTGGGATTGGCCTATAAGCTTGTTAAGGCCATTTATCAAGGCACGCAGTTTTTTGCAGATGATTTCTTAGATCTCGTAAGCTTAGGTACGGTTGCAGACATAGCGCCGCTTACAGGAGAAAATAGAATTTTGACAAAGTATGGCTTAAACCAGCTCAACAAGAGGCAACGCATAGGGCTTAAGGCGCTAATTGATGTATCAGGCTTGACAGGAAAAGACATCTCCAGCGGGCACATAGGTTTTATACTGGGCCCAAGGATAAACGCCATGGGAAGAGTTGGCTCGCCGCAAAAAGCTCTGGAGCTGCTTCTTAGCGACGATGAAACGAATGCCGGAAAATTGGCAAAAGTTTTAGATACAGAAAATAGGACCAGACAGAAAATCGAAGGAAAGATTTTAGAAGAGGCGCTATCTAAAGTAGAACGCGATGTGAATTTCAAACATCATCGCGTTATAGTATTGGGAAGCGAAAAC
>JAHFGO010000054.1:0-10878 GCA_023247385.1 Candidatus Omnitrophota bacterium
ACCTTCATCTCCTCAATGGCACGCTTTACCGGCTCTACCTTCAAGATGTCGCAGCAACGGTCTGGATCGGTCTCGTATAACTTGTGCGGCATTTCAGCATCATTTTTGTAAATTTTAAGTTCGGGATATTTTGCCACAAGCTCATTCATAAATTTAACTGTCTCTTTGGGTTTAAATCGCGTAGTCACTATGAAGCCCTGTATCTTCGGGCTTACTCTTTTGGCCAGGTCCCATACAGTTACAGAGTCCTTGCCTAAACTATTGGCCACAACCAACCCATCGCCGTATTTTTTGTAGGCCTCTCTTATGAGCTGAAGCGACCTCTCTACTTTCTCCTTGAAATTTAGCGTCTCCACAAGCGTCTTTATATCATCTTGATTCTCTAACAACCCCATCTTATTGCGCCTCCTTTATAGCCAGTTTAATTCAAAATTTAAAGTGCAAAATGTAAAATTTATGTGTCCTTCGGACCTAAATTTTGAACTTTTAATTTCAATTTTACACTTTGCATTTTTAATTTTAAATTTCTTTCTATATCTGGTAACTGACCGTCTCTTTTTGCGTCTTTACATTATTGACCAAATCTTCAAGCGTAACATTATCTACTATGTCGGATGTTGCCTTAGCTACCTTGCTCCATATAGTTCGTAATACACATCTATATACATCGTTACAGCCGGAGTATCCCTTTTCAATACAGGCGATTGGCTCTATGGGCCCATCGATGAACCTAATGACATCACCCAACTTTATTTTTGAAGGCACCTTCGCCAAAAGATAGCCGCCTATCTTGCCGCGCCTTGACTCGGCAAACCCACCTCTTTTCAGATCGAGCAGTATCTGCTCTAAAAATTTTATAGGTATGTCTGCACGTTTAGCCAGGTCATGTATCGTCACAGGGCTATTGCCATAATGCAGTGCAAGATCGAGGATTGTCTTTAAGGCGTAATCTCCTTTATACGTTATATGCATCTTGCTCTTTTTATGTCTATAATGTCTATCATAATGGTAGAGTATAACATTAAAAAATAACTTGTCAAGTATTTTTTTAAAAAATTCGGACAAAGATGCATTCAGCCAAGTCTTTATCTATAGCAAATTGGGATTGGCCGATCTGGAATACATAGGAAGGAAAACTTTGAATCAGACTTATCGCCATGCCTGGCAGGACTCCCATGGCCATAAGTTTTTGTAATTTTTTATCATCTTTGGTATGTATATAAGCAACGCTGCCTTTTTGTTTTGGTTTAAGGTCAGCGAGTGGTGAGACGACTTTACCTATGCTCACTTTGGATTTCCTGCAACACTCCCCTTCTGGGATCACTTTACCATGCGGGCATGTTTTCGGATGCCCTAAAAGGATGCATATATTTTCATCTATCCCCTCATGAAGAAGGTGTTCGAACTGACAGCTTACAGAATGAACGAGCTTACTCTTTATATCAAGAACGTCTGTGAACAGTCTCTCTGCCAGCCTATGGCGTCGGACTACCTGGCGGCCTTCACGTCTTCCTGCTTCTGTTAAGGTTACCTGATCGTCTATTAACTTAATATGGCCTGACTTCTTCAGCTCTTCTATAGCTGAGTCGGTCTTAGAGATCGCACCCAGATCCACTATTTCTTTTTTGTCTTCTTCGGTATGCACCCACATAGTCTCAAGGATCTCCTCGGCCTTATCGCTTAGAGTCATCTTGTTTCCTCCTGTCAAATTTGCGTGCAAATTTGAGATATTTTATCCATTTTGGTTCCGGCGGTGTTTCAAAACCGCAATTAGGACATCTTATCAATCTGCATCCTTTCATTAAGGAGCAGCTTCTGCAGCTCTGTGGCGCCTCTTCGGGATTGAATTCGTATCCGCATAGACTGCACTTCATCCCTCGACTCCTTTCAGTCGCTCGGGATGAACCCTGGGCTTGTCGAATGGGTTCATAAATGCACTCCTAAAAGATTTAAAGCAAGATTTACGACGAACCCGGCAGAGAATGAAAAGAATAATATAAATATGGAAATGCCAACACCCACCTTCATTCCTCGTTCTTTTACATTCATTAAAAACTGCGCGATGCAGGGCAGGAATAGAGTTAGGGTCACGCATGCCACTACAAGCTGGTTGCCGTTAAAAAGTCCAGCCTTTTTAATATCGTACAGGCCGGCAGCGCCGTAATCTCTTCTAAAGAATCCGAATAAGAAAGCAACCGCAGCCTTATCCGGCAAGCCTATCCAGCGGACCGGATATGCCAGCCCTTTTACCATCAAATTGAATAAACCTGATAATCGGCCTATCCAGATTATAAAGCTTGCCAGTATAAACATCGGTAATACTTCGGTGAAATACCATTTGACTCTTGCGTAGGTCTTGATGAAAACATTGGAAAGCTTGGGCAGACGAAGCGGCGGAATCTCCATATAAAAAGAAGGTGCATCGCCGGGTAAAACCATTGAAGAAAGAAATCCTACCAAAAGAAAGACCATGCTCACCACCCCGCCCCAAACCCATAGCGCCCTATTATTGCCTTCGAGTAAAGATAGTATCACACCCAATTGCGCCGAGCAGGGGACTGCCAGGGCAAGCAATATCGTAGAGATGATCCGCTCCCTTTTTGTGGGAAGGGTGCGGGTGACCATTGTCGCCATCGTATCGCACCCCAGCCCGAGGACCATCGGTATCACTGCCCTGCCCGTCAGGCCTATCTTCTTGAAGAGTCTGTCTATAAGCAAAGCGAGCCTTGGCAGGTATCCTGTATCTTCTATAATCGCAAAGGCAATAAAGAATGTCGTGACGATAGGCAGTATCAGAGCCACAGCATATCGTATGCCCAAAGTTATAACGCCGTATTCGCCCACAAATAAATCCCTTAAGAGTTGCCAAGGAATGAGCAAGTTAAAGAGTTGCACCATCCATGGATTTATATTCTTCTCGAAAATATCCCTCTCAATGAAATTAACCACTGTGCCTGCGCCGAACGTCCCGACAAATTTATACAGCCCATAATAAAGTATCAATAACAAAAGAGGCATGCCGGTAAGCGGGTTTATCATTATTCGGCTCAAATTTTCTTTAAAAGATAATTTTGCGTGTGGCAGATGCTCTACCGCCTCTTTCACTATGCGGCTTGCCTCTTCCTGGCGCCTCAAAGTTATTATATAAGAAAGCGGATCGGAGTAACGAGCTCTTGTTTCCTTTACTATCTCTTCTATTTTGACCCACGCATCTGGCTGTTTTGCCTTCACTAAAGACGCGATCTCGCCATCTTCCTGAAGCAATAATAGCCCTATAGCGCGCTTCGAAATACCATAGTCGTTTTTAAGCAGCGATTCTATCTTTTCTAAAGCTACCTCTAATATATCGCCGACATCTTTATCTGCCCTTTGCGGCCATGGGTCTGGCTTATCCTTTAGCTCGTACATATTCTTCGATTCTTCCTTTTAAGATATCTATGCCCCTGCCTGTCGTTGAGACAGTAGCTACAGCCGGAATTTTCAAGGCCCTCTCTAAATCGTGAAGATCGATCTTCATCCCGATTTTTTCCGCCTCATCGATAATATTCAATACTAAAATTATCGGTAGGCCTGCCTCGATCAGCTGTAGTGTAAGCGGCAGCATCCTTTCTAAATTTTTTGCATCTATGATATGGATGATGACGTCCGGCCTCTCTTTTAATAGTATGTTTCTCGCCACCCTCTCCTCTTCGGTGATGGGAAGGAGCGAATACATGCCAGGCGTATCTATAACTTCGAATTCCGTATCGCCAATTTTAGTTACGCCGCGCGAGACTTCAACTGTGGTTCCGGGATAGTTCGACACGGTAACGTAACTTCCCGTGAGGCGGTTGAATAACAGCGATTTGCCCACATTGGGGCTGCCCACTATGACAATCTTTCCAGAAGTTTTTCTGACCATTTCTTTTGCCTTTATTGTACCACAACAAGAAGATTGTTTAAAATTAAAACATCCATCCTAAACTAGTCCTAACCATATTATCACTTGCTTTAGTTAGCCCGATGCCTATGCCGATATTTACCATGGTGTTCTTGCCAACATGGAACATGATGCTTGGTTGGAAATAATGTTCTTGTCTCGACGGCTGAAGCCCAAAACTTTTGGTATCTCCGAGAGCGCCGAAAAGCTCGAAGCTGAATGCCGTTGGTTCAATAAATTTCTGATGAAGATGGGCATTGCTATCTTTTTTATGCACATGCCCAGGGTGGCCATAGCCCATCTGGGCAAGAAACTGCGGCACCCGGCAGAGTAAACCCAGTGAATATCCAAATGCTGTTACTCCGGAATTCAAATCACTCTCATTTATCCAGTTAAATGCTATGTTCCATGCCCCAATATCTTGTGACAATATAAGGCGGCTCTCTAAGATTCTCTCTCTATCTGGTTGGTCCCCTTCTTCATCATAAGGCGGATCGACCCATCCGCTTACCTCCATCTTGTAGCGCGTTTTTAAGTGAAGGTCTTCATACTCTACGTAGGCTACGGGATTAAGCGGGACTTCGTCTTTAAAAAGTTTATATCTCGCCTCGTAACGAAAACCTGTAAATTTCCCTTCCCCATTTTCCACATCTTCAAATCCCTCTGCCATAAATTCGAAAGCAAGCTGGCTGGTCGGCGCATATTCGAGTTCTAACATCTGGGAAAAGTAGTTGCCATGGCCATCCTTATCACGTTTTATGTTGGAGGGGGCGGTAAAATCGTTCATTATCATGAGTTCAAGCTCTCCTGGCATTATGTGATGGTCATAAGTGGTAATATAACCTTCGTCAGCTAAAGCCAAAAACAGATCGAGATTTTGAATTGGCAACAGTATTGTTAATACAACCAAGGCCCATTTTAATCTTTTCATAACACTTTCACTCCTTTTTATTATTTTTGTGCTATCTAGAATGGAATTCCCACCAATAATCTTACTTGTAAGTCGTCGCTTCTCTTATTTAACCCGCCCACTGCGCCAATGGTCGCCCAGAATTTATGCGAAGACCAAGCAATGGTCGGGCCAATATAATATTTTCTGTCGGTATAATTGCCTTTTGACTCAAGGGCTATCTTAAACTGAGGCAAAATGGCATAGCTGAGGCCTACGGCATATTCATGTTCAGTCTCGCCGTCTGAATCTAATTCCTGCTCGATTATCTGGTTATACGCTACGTTGAAGTTCCAGATATCTTTGGCAAAGATAAGTTTTCCATCAAAAACATTAGGCTTTTCGAGATTGTCGTTCCTTATATACTCGACGTATAATAACGTATCTATCGGCAGTTTATCTTTTTCCAAAATCCTGTACCTACCTCTTATTTTAAATCCATCGTATTCGAACGTGTTGGATGAAGTGGTGTTGGATTGCTTGAACTGCTGGTACATGCTTATATCGAAGTGATCCGTTATACCATATTCCAGCTCAACCCAATGCTTCCACGTGCTAGGCTTTGCCTTTTCGATATTCTTCTGCTCTTCGGTTAGATAATATTCGATCTCTGCGTGGCCTTTCGGCATTGTCTGATACTCATAGGTCCATACATAGCTTCGCCTATCGGCATAGGCCGGTGGCACAGCGCTTAAAATAGCAAAGAGTGCCGATATCAAACAAACTATTTTGATCCTTGACATCTTAACCTCCTTTTTCTTGTTGAAAACAATTTTCAACAATCAAATAAAAAAATATCTTATTTTCTACATTCCTTACATATCCCGAATATCTGTAGTTTATGTCTTATCGGCAAAAATGCGTGTTCTTTTGCGAGTCTTCCTTGAAGTTTTTCTATTGACGGCTTCATCACTTCAATGAATTTACCGCATTTTGTACATATGAGGTGATCGTGGTGTTTGTGGGCATATATATGTTCAAATCTTAAGATGCCGTCATCAAAATCGATTTCTGCACATAGGCCGCATTCGGACAGAAGCTTCATTGTTCTGTACACTGTCGTGTATCCTATTTTCCTATCCTTCTTTCGCACGAGCTTAAATAGTTCATCGGCCGAGACATGTTTTTCAGTGGAAAGAAATGTCTCCAGAACCCTTTCCCTCTGAGACGTGTGTCTTAAGCCTTTTGATCTTATGTATTCGTCGAATATCTGAAACTCTTTTTTCATCGTCCTATTCCTCTATTGAAAATTATTTTCAATAATACACCATCGCGTATTATTTGTCAACAACTATTTTGAAAAATTTTTTAGTTACAGCAATGGCCACCTCGGCCAGGGGGCTAGAGCCTAATTTTGCCACTTTAGGACTTTGTTCACGGCTTAGAATTTTTTCGCCGTGTGCTACGGTTTACGTCTCGCTCATTTGCAGAAATTCCTTCCCACGCACCATAATGATGCGGGGTCAGTCAGTTTCTGCATTCGCTCGACGTAAATCCTTGCACACCAACTATCAATAGTTAGATATGCCGAAAAAATTTAATAAGCCGCTTCACAAAGTCCTTCGTGGCACATACTACATTCTATAGTAGCAGTGGGCAGCTACCAGCGGGTTGCTCTTGAGGCGTAAAATTTTGTGAGCGAGCGTTGCAATTGAGTAAAGCCCTGTACCATATGGTACAGGGCGAAGAAATCTTAAATACACCAATTGCAGCGAGCCACAAAATTAGCCGAAAGGGCACCCGCTGGTAAAGCTGCCCAAAAGTAAACGCCATTCGGTGAAACCAAAAAATTTTACAGCGGGAGCCAGTCTTTTAGGATGCCTTGGTAGCCTTTCTTCTCAAGTAAGGCCATGATCTCGGCTACGCTTCTAGTATCTGAAATCTCGAATTGGGATGAGCCTTCGCCGTATACTTCTATTGTATGGCCGCCCACCCTTGTGGTCGAGCCTGCGGACATGCGTGTGATTCCCAGGCCGATCAGGTTTTCTCTAAAGTTAGGATCCTCGCGCGTCGATACTGATATGCCAAGCCTGGGCAGGAATAGCCTTAAGACGAGAATTATCTGGACCATGTTCTTATCGCTCACTTCATATAAGGCTTTGAAATTCCCAATATTAGGCCTAATCCTTGGAATCGATGAGCCTATTTCTACATCCGTGAAATTATCCTGTAAATATTTTGCGTGAAGGGCTGTGAAAAAGATATCCCTTCTCCAGTCATTTAGACCCAATAATACGCCTATGTTGATATTTCTCATACCAGCCTTAGCGCCCCTTTCCGGCGCATCTAATCTGAAGAGGTAATCGCTCTTAGGCCCTTTTGGATGCAGCTTCTTGTAGCATTCTTCATCGTATGTCTCTTGATATATCGTAAGGCCGTCCACCCCTTCCTGTACAAGCTCTTTATATTCATTTTCTGTAAGCGCATATATTTCGATTGATACAGAGCTAAAGTATTTGCGCAGCGTCTCAAGACAATCTTTTATATAATTTATGGGGCTTTGGCTTCTGGAATCACCTGTTAGGATCAGAATGTGCTTAAGGCCTGTCGCTGAAATGAATTGTGCCTCTTTTTCGACTTCATCCAGGCTTAGCCTCTTTCGTTTGATGCGATTCTTAGAATTGAATCCACAGTAAAGGCATTCGTTGTCGCAATAATCGGATAGATACATGGGCGTATAGAGCTGGATCGTCCTGCCGAAATACCGTAAAGTTATCTCATGTGCTCTCGACGCCATCTCTTCAAGGCGCTCTTCGGCTTTAGGTGAAAGAAGCGCGATCAATTGATCTATATTTACATTGTCTGAATAGATGGATCTTTCGATAGTTTGTTTTGATACATCTTCAAGCAATCCATTCCATTTAGAGTCTTTATATTTGGTATAAATATCATAGTAACTCATAAAGTCCTATGCAGCCTGTAGGGGAGGTTTAAACCTCCCCTACCTATTAACTGTCTCGCAAAAATCCCGTGAGTGGTGATGAGGCCTTTGCCTCTACTGAGCTGGAAGGTATCCCGGAAATATAAGCAAGCCTTCCTGCCTTGACTGCTTTGCTAAAAGCTCTTGCCATATTCGCAGGGTCTTGGGCAATTGCAATGGCGGTATTTACTAAGACTGCGGCGCATCCAAGCTCCATACATTCACATGCATCGGATGGCCTGCCAAGCCCTGCGTCAACTATAACAGGCACATTTAATTCATGTATAAGTATTTCAACAAGCTCTTTAGTCTTTAGGCCCCTACTGCTTCCGATGGGTGAGCCGAGCGGCATGACTGCAGAGGCTCCTGCGTCTTGCAGTCGTTTTGCCATTGATAGGTCCGGGCTCATATAAGGTAAAACAGTGAAGTTTTCTTTTACCAATGCTTCTGTGGCTTTCAAAGTTTCGAGATTATCAGGTAGGAGATATTTATTGTCTTTTATAACTTCTACCTTTACCCAATCCCCTGATCCGCTTGCCCTCGCAAGGCGGGCTATCCTTATAGCCTCCTCAGCGTTGCGAGCACCTGAAGTATTCGGCATGATAATGCATTCTTTTGGAATGTAATCTAAAATATTTTCTGTCTTTGATGTGCTGTCAACTCTGCGAAGAGCGACAGTAATAACATCTGGGCCTACTTCCTCCAGGACCTGTTTCATTACGGCGTTACTCGAAAATTTACCTGTGCCGATAAATAGCCTGTTTTTTATAGGTCTCTTACCTATATATAGTATATCCTCTGGCATTATCTCCCCCTTAAATCACACCCCCGGGGTGTGATTTTGGTTCTTTAGCTTTTCCTTAAAACTCCTGGTGTTCGATATGATATCTTCTGCCTGCACTATGCTCCTGATCAAAGCTATATTTTTTGCCCCTTCTTTTAAAAGATCGTCTATATTCGCGAGGTTTATGCCCCCGATAAAGAATACTTTTCTTTTGGCAATTTTTAAAACATTTTTTACATCGCTGGTTCCTATAAAATAATCCTTTGTCTTTGTAGGAAAAATTGGGCCAAATGCTATATAATCAACGTCTTTAGCATTTGCTTCCTGAAATTGTTCTAATGAATGTGTTGATAAGCCGATTATCTTGTCTTTGCCCAATATATTGCGCGCCTCATCTATGGAATAGCGCTTAACGTCTTCCTGCCCCAGGTGAACTCCGTCGGCATCGACTTTTTGCGCAAGATGAGGATCATCATTTACTATAAATATCACGCCATTTTCCATGCAAAGTTTTGAAAGTTCGCTGCCAAGTTTTATAAGCTCCTCTTCTGTCTTCTTCTTCTCTCTCATCTGCAGAATATCCACACCACCTGAAATTGCAAGATGTGCTATCTCTAAAGCGCTTCTTCCAGATGCATATCCTTCGGTGATTACTAAATACAGGCTATAATCATTAATTTTAAGCATATATTTTAAACAACAAACCCTTATGCCAAAACATAAGGGTCTATTTTTCTCCCTACGCTGGCATTACCCAGATCAGGTGTATTGGGTAATCTGCTTAAGACGCAGAACTCTCAGGCCGCTTCACGACCTCCCCTGAAAATTTTGAAAAAATTTTCATCCCGAGCGCCCTTTGCTTATATGTGGACGCGAGGGACTACCTATTTATTTATATTAAAGCATATCCGATATTTTATGTCAAAATCTTTATTAAATTTTTTCAGGGACCTCTAAAACACCTTTATGTTATCCAAATTCGCTAATGGGACGACCGTAATATTTCGACTTAAAGGATATTCTTCCTTGCCTGGATAGATCACCCAAAGATGCTTCAAGGACAATTCCGCCAAGGCAAAACGCATGGACGGTGTGAAGGAAGGGGCTTGTGTATATTTCACTTCGATCCCATAAAGCCTCCCTTTCTTCTCAAAGGCCAAATCAAGTTCCGCACCCGTATGCACCCCCCAGAAAAAAGCCTCGTCTTCTTTTAACTGTATGCACCTAATCGCTTCCTCCAGGGCAAACCCTTCCCACGATGCGCCGAGTTTAGGGTGTGATAATACGTCCTTTTTCTCTTCTAAAGACAATAGGGTATGCAAAATCCCTGTGTCCCGAAAATAAATCTTCGGTCTTTTGATAATCCTTTTCTTTGTGTTGTAATACCACGGCCTCAACTGACGAACCATAAACGTTCCCGAAAGCAAATCTAAATATCTTTGCGCGGTATGATCCGAAACCCCTAAGCTACGTCCTATCTCCGAGGCGCTGAAGATTTGGCCGTGATAATGCGCCAGCATGCTCCAAAAACGTCCTAATGATTTAGCCGGTATCTTGATACCCAATTGAGGAATATCCCGTTCCAAAAAGGTCGCTATAAAATCCTGGCGCCACTGACAGGAGGCCGCTTCGCTCAAAGCTAGAAACGACCGAGGGAACCCTCCTCTAATCCATAACTTGTCCATCTTATCAATCCCCGCATGTTTTAGGGAAAACCCGCCCATCTCCAAATAACTGATACGCCCGGCTAAAGATTCTGAACTCTGCTTAATTAAATCTTGCGATGCGCTTCCTAATATCAAATATTTCGTCTTTGGGAAGCGGTCGGACAGGACCCGAAGGACGGGAAAAATGTCTGGACGCCTTTGAATTTCATCAATAATAACAAGCCCTTTAATGCCCTCCAAAGCTAATAAAGGATCTCGGAGCCGTTCAGCGTCTCTGGGACTCTCGAGGTCGAAAACTGTAGCAAGAGAGGGCCACTTGGAGGAAAATTGGCGGGAAAGGGTTGTTTTACCACATTGCCTGGGCCCTAAAATGGCGACGATTGGATAACTTTTAAAGCGTTTCTTTAACGATTCTATCTCAGGAGTTCTTTGTATTTCCATGCCAATAGTCTACCATGAAATTTCGATATGTCAAGTCGAAATTTCATTTTTATCAATCCCGAAAGTGCCAACGAAAAATGGCCGTCATCGCACTTTACGTGATGACGGCCATTCTTCCTAAAAGCCTACTGAAGGATTATGCCGCTACTGCGAATAGCTTCTTCAAGCCTTCCTGGTCTTTCAACTCATTGGCGAACT
>JAHFGO010000054.1:10888-13674 GCA_023247385.1 Candidatus Omnitrophota bacterium
TATTCTTTAATTGAGCTATATAATCTTCTGGTGCCTTGTTCCCTGTGAAGGCCTCATAGGCTGTTTCGAATAAAGAGATGTCGTTATACAAGATGCCAATACCCATAAGGGCCATTGCGTTCAAGTTCACGAAGGGAATAGTGGCAACGTCGAGGTCTTGCGGCAAGGCGTCTGTAGTAACCACGCTGTAACTCTCACCTGGCTTACCTTGAATAGAGCTCTCATTCAAGCCTTTTGTCAAGGAGCCATCGTCAAGGACTATCACTTTAATGCCTTTACCTATTAAAGCGTTCGCCTCACTGAGAAGTTCTTCTTGTGTAGTTACCTCTATAACACCTCTATCGCCAGAAAAGACTTTTCTAAAATTTTGTTTCATAACCTGGTATCGGTCTTTCAGGGTCTCGCTTAAGAGCGCTGCCTTTTCACCAGTTATAGCTTCGGGGAGGTCCTTCTTCATAATGACAGTGACCTTACTAAAGTCTATTGCGCCCTCACCCTCGGGTCTGAGGACCATATGAGTAGTTATCTCTCGCATCTGAGTTTCCAGGCCTTGAATAGCGACTTCAGGTAGCGTAGCGCCTTTAGCGGCTTTTTGCTGAGATACGCTGCTGCTCGATGAGGCGCGGGTGGGCCCGGCAGGACCTGCACCTTTATTATTCGCTATAACCACCACCTCTTTACTAACTTGCCCTATCGCATTCTCCAACGCTTGTTTCGCTTCTTCGAGCTTTTGTCGCGCTTGCTGTACAGCTTTTTCCCGACCTTTGTTGATAGCTTCCCTGAGTTCGAATTCATTTCTCCCGACTCTGCCTTCTGCTCTATGTACCTCTTTGACGCTCGAGACTAAAATATCCTCAAGCCACATATAGCCTTTGCCTTCTACTTCTCTTATCCTTAAAGTGGCAACTCTATACTTATCTCCTTCAACTCTTACGCCTGGAATTCCAAATACACCATTATCTGTGATAAAGCTGAATGATCCATTTATAGGGCCTTCGATATCATATAATGTAAATAGCTTCCCACCACTAATTATGTCTTTATTGTCAGTTGGTCTTAGCCTTTCAAGATCGGCCCTCTCCTCCTCGGTGAAATTATACCTCCAACTCATATCAGTTGCCGTCTCTTTCCCTGTTGGGCTATTATTTATATTTTTGGAGCAGATGCGCAGCCCTGCTACAGCGCCTTCGTCCCGGAATGGTTTCGCTGACAAGAGGTTCATAAATCCTTCGGGAAGTCCCCCAACAGTCCACATAACTTTATGTTTTTCGCCCATTCTACCCAACGCCACATCTACGCCATGCATAAATGTTCCATCCTGTATGCGTGTTATAGTAAAGCCGGGGTGCTCCCTTTCTATTCTCTTGAGGACATCATCCTTAAGTTTTTCACGTTCTCTTATCATTATAACGATTTCCAAATTTTCGATGCCTATGCGATTTGCCTCTGCGATGCGTCTTAATTGTGATATGACTTTTGCGTATACCGCACTCTCACCATCACTATCTGGTGTGTACGGATCCAAGGGGGCCTTTTTAAATTGAGCAATTTTATCTTTTGGAACATGAGTGATTATTAAATCTGCATAAATATCGGGAGCGAACCCTAACGAGGAGACACCTTCTCCTTCAACCGCGATAGAACTACCTCCTGCGCCGCCGATTCCCATCTTTCCTGAAGCGGTGGCATTAGTGCCCTCTATGATATCTATGGCCATATAATATGGTGTGCCATCGGTAGCGCCAACCGCCTCGCCGCCGATGAAACTTTCCAAGACATGGTCTCTTCCTATGCCTTCGCTTACAGTAAAATGAACCCACGCATTCCTTATGTATATCAATTTTTCAATAATTCGTTTAGCAACGCTATCTAATGCGGTTTTAATCTCTTTTGCTTTATCTTTGGGCGTAGCTTCTGTGACCAATCCTAACTCCGCTCTTTTTTCTATAACAGCGGCTGCTACTGTAGTTGTCAAATCTGCTGCCATGCTGGGCATTGCAATCACTTCATCGGTAGCTGGTATACCTGATACGAAATAAGGCAATGATACTACTTTTGCCTGGCCGCTCGATGATGCGCGGAGGACGACGGAATTTTTCATCGCCTTATTTTTTATTGCTTCAGGGACCCGCCCAAGCGCATCCTTTGCGATGATGAAAGTTGTATCAGGATGGGTCTGCAAGATGCTCGACGTCACTTCTTCGGTCACGGGGTGAACCATAGCGCCTGCCACCGCATTGGCCTTACCTGGCCCGTTCGCGGCCAATACTATGTGCTCTGCATCTCTGACTACACCAGTCAGAGTGAATGCTTGAATCGGGACATCCGTTAAACTTAGGAAGTATCTGGAATTGTCTATTATAGTAGGAAGCGCCAGGTCAGTTACCTTTGCGCGACTACCGAAGAAACTCGATCTGTCATGTAGTTCCACTCTTCCCATATATTCTGGTAGTTCACCCAGACGCGCCGAAAGTGCAGTGCGTTTTTCACTATCCAACCCCTCTATATAGAAATGCAGGGCTTGCTCTTTTAACAATTTATTACCCAATGCGGTTAGTTGTTTTCCAATATCCAATTCATCTATTTGCCTATTCTCCTTCTCCCATGCCTGTTTGACAGCGGCGATTAGGCGTGCCTCTTTACCTAATTCAGAGAGCTTGCGTCTTTTAACTTCAGTGACACTCCTTATCGCGCTCTCTTGTACATCAAGGCTATCGTCGGTTATGATGAAATCGTTAAATCCCATCACTCTCTCAACCTCTTCTTGGGTAAGTTTTCCTGTACTT
>JAHFGO010000055.1 GCA_023247385.1 Candidatus Omnitrophota bacterium
TACAATTACAGTAACGGGTGTTCCCGGCTTCCGATAAGAACTCGTTTCAGCAACCTCGGCTAAACGCTTACGCACTGAAGAAGCGTCATGCTCCGGGTGCAGATAGAAATCAGCAACGCATAATAGACTGCGATTGCCGCTTGTGGCGTTAAAGATATTGGCTGACCATAGGCGCGAGTGCGGAATAATAACTTCGGTATCATCGGGCGTTACTATATGCACTGCCCTGGAATCTATCGATTTAACCTCTCCGTAAGTGCCATCGACTTCGATCCAGTCACCGGGCTGGTAGGTATTCTCCAGAACGGTTATAAGGCCTGCGATAAGGCAGCTGCCATAATCCTTGAACGCATAGGCCAGCGCCAAACCTAGACTTGCAATAAGCGCTATGACATTTTGAAATTTCGGCTCGATAAGTATGGGGACAATAACGATTACCGCTCCGATTCCGATAGCAAGGCGCAATATCGGAAGAGGACGCAAAATAAAAAGGCGGAGCCGAGCCGGAACAATTTCTGCGATATGCCGGATAACCCATCGCGCTATGGCCGCGACAAGCCACGCCAAAATAAGAATTCCCGCAACAAGCAGCATGTCCTCCCAGGTCATTTTCTTCAATATTCCCCACGTGCTCGGAATCTCATTCATCTCAAACCTCCATTTAATGTCTATTCAAAGAGATCGATATCCTGACCTTATTTTGATAGTATAAAACGTAGATAAGAATATGTCGAGTATTATATTTCATAGATATAGGGTAGCATAAAAATGTACTGCTTAGCCTATAAACATCTTTGTTCAGGACGGGCAACCAAATTTCACTAGGGAGCGACCTCTCCGTATACGGCTCAGTTTGGATTTGAGAGGTTTTCCTATCCACTCACCGTCCCCTTATGTCTCTATCCCAAACCCTTATCATGTACGAGTTCAAAACTTTACTTCGGGAGCTGTTTTTGCTTTTTCTTCTGCTTTGAAGTATTCAGTAGCTACCTTGTAACCGAACATTCCAGCAACGATATTACCGGGAAATCTTCTTACAGTGATGTTGTAATCCCTAACGGTCTCGTTATATCGCATCCTTTCTACTGCTATACGATTTTCAGTGCCAGATAACTCATCCATAAGCTTCAAGAATGTCTGATCTGCTTTTAATGTGGGGTAATTCTCAACCACTAAAAGCAATCTGGATATGGCACCATCAATAGCCCCCGCTGCCTTGACTTTTTCGTCTACCGTGCTTGCTTTTGCCCACTGGGAACGCGCAGCGGCAACGTCTTCAAAAACAGACTTTTCATGCGCGGCATATCCTTTAACCGTGTTGACTAAATTTGGGATTACGTCATTACGGCGTTGCAGTTGATTTTCAACCTGCGCCCATTTAGCAGTAATGGTTTCCTGCTTAGTGATAATGCCATTATACAACCCAATAACTGGTCCAATGATTAATATTCCTACGACTACTAAGACTGCTAACACAATAAGAAACGCTCTCATCATTCCTCCTCCTTAATATATAAAAATTTAAAATCCTCCCCCTGCACCACCTCCACCACCGCCACCACCACCAAAGCCTCCGAAACCACCTCCACCGCCTCCAAAACCACCACCCAAGGAGCCACCGTAGTAACCGCCACCATAATATCTGTTTCTATATGTTGCCAAATTACTTATCACTATTAATAATACAACAATAATGGGAATAATCAACATTCCCAAGCCATTGGGTATACTCGAGGAAGATTGGCTTTGTGGGGCAATTTCTTCAAAATTACCTAGTGTAGCCAAAGTAACATGCGCATCTTTAGCAATAATATTCGCGATTGCGCATATACCTTGATATAAACCTTCCCCGTACTTACCTGCCCTGAAATGCGGGACCATATAGTTTCGGCCGATATCGCCACATATACCATCCGGCAGGATACCTTCCACGCCATATCCGGTTTCAATGCGCCAGCGCCTTTCTTTCACCGCCAGGAGCACTAAAACACCGTTATCTTTGCCTTTCTTTCCTGGCTTCCAATTGTCAAAAAGCAATCTTGCATATTCTTTTTCATCATAGGGAGCGATAGAACTAACCGTAACAACGGCAATTTCCGCGGTGGTCTTCTGCTCTACTTCTTCGATTAAAGAGGTTAGTTTATCTGCATTTCCTTTATCAATAACATTTGCAAAATCACTAATCCAGCCTACCGGCTGAGGAATATCTTTGGCATATCCCAAGAAGGGCAGAATAAGAAAAACCAGTATAAGAAATATTTTGCGCATATACCTATAATTTATCGACAATAGCAACTAATAATTCTAGCTCTTTCACAAAATCAACGAATAATTGCTCTATTTCTTTTCCTTTTAATTTAATGCGCTTATTTTTAGCGGCTAATATTTTTCCCCAAACTTGCATATCTATTTTAAACTCGGAGGCTAATTCTTTTAGAACTTCATGTTTTAAATAGGTTGGTTTTTTGCCTTTTATTCGTAGCACATTGCGTAAAATATGTAAAATCGAGGTAAAAGATACAAATAATAAGCTTCGCAATGCAGGCATATTATTATTTAGTATCAAATATGCATGCTTTAATTTAAGGAGTTTTGCCTTTAATTCCTGCTCACACTGAAATCTTAAATTACGAACATCGACTTGAATATCTTTGAGAACGTCCTTACCATATATCACAAGATAGTTTTCTTGCATATCCAGAAACTCAATAGGAAAAATATCTGTGGAACTGGCGATATGGTCCTCGGTAAGAAATAAGGGTTTGAGTGTCTTAAACTTACGTATCAACTTTGATGATTTTTTTATTACCTCTAAATCGGTATTTTTCAATACGATAAGTAAATTCAGATTGGAATGTTTATCTATAAATTCACCACTTACTGCGCTTCCATAAAGAATAAGTGACAATAATTCTTCATGATATATATTTTTTAACTCTTGAGTAAAACTCCGAATAATATTCTTATACTGATCTGCTATTTTTAATTGTTCCATAAGTGTCTCCTATCGGACCATGTAGTTTTACTACTAAATCATTTTTTAATAAAAAATGCGTAAGCATCTAAGAAATGTCGTTGATCCCTTTTAATTATACCACGCGCTTTATTTCTCTGGAAAAAATTCCGTAGTTAGAAAACTTTCCCCCTAATAGATCTCACCCTAGCCTCTCTAACCCAGAAAGAACTATTCTCTATATAATGCCATATTTTGAGATGAATAGTTCACAAATAAACTCATAAATAGCATTATATAGACGCCATTATATAAGAGAGGAATTGGCCATATATTTGAATATTTCTTCCGATTTATAAAGTTTTATATACAGCAAATTGAAATGATTACTTTCCCGATGGTAAGAAATAAAATTATGCCCTAACTCTTTGAAACGTCGACGGATAAAAAATCGCTGATCAATATTTTTGATCAGCGATTTTGGCCTCTCCCGACGGAGAAATGCAGAGAGGAAGCTGGGGTGGCACTGACATGCCACAGACCATTGCCCTATCTAATAACGCCTATTAGATAGCGACTTACTCTTTACATTAGTGTGTTGCGCTGATGACCAGCAGAGCACTCCCCTATCTATATACAGTAGCTTTATTATCCCAGATTTTTATAAAGGAAAAATCTGGGATTTACCTAGTGTAACACCTATCCCAAAATTTTACAAAGAAAATTTTGGGATTATAGCCGAAATACAGCGATAATCAACGAAATTCAGTCTTCAGATGTGCTGCAAAAATGTCCGTTTTGTCCGGTCATTATTGGCTGCAATTCTCGCAACTCTTTGTAATATTGAGAGTTAGGTTTGTCCGCCTCTCATTGTCCGGACATATGTCCCTATTTTTTAAATTCCGCGATTGCCTCTCTAACAAGCTCATCGATTAATTCTTTTACCGATACTATTGTTCCTACCCTCTCAACGTTGCTACCTGCAAAGACAACCGCATTGTCCAGGTCACCGGCTACAGCATTACATAGGGCTTTTGCTATGCAATAGGGAACAGCATTGGGCTCACAGCTCCTAAGGCATTTATAGCTGCATTTAAACGGCATCTTTTCGCCGCGCATCACCCTATCAACAAATTTAGTCCTTATCGCCCTTCCGGGCATGCCAACAGGACTATCAATAATAACGACATCTTCCTTCCTGGCTGCAATATACATTCTTTTAAACTCATCCGGTACGGAACACTCAAAGGTGGCAACAAATCTGGTTGCCATCTGGACGCCTGAGGCTCCCAATCTCAAGAATTTAGCGATATCTTTCCCGTCAAATATACCTCCTGCAGCTATAACCGGAATACTTTTACCGAATTCACTTTCATACCCTCTAACCACTTTTAAAATATCTACCACTGAGCTCTCTAAGCTGGCTGCCGTATGCGACTTTAGATCTTCTAACCTATAGCCTAAATGGCCGCCTGCCATTGGGCCTTCCACAACAATGGCATCCGGCATGCGATCGTAACGCCTCTTCCATGTTTTGATTATAAGCTCAGCTCCTCTTTGAGATGAAACGATCGGTATAAGCTTTACCGAGGTTCCTTTGGTGAATTCCGGCAAACTCAAAGGCAAGCCTGCTCCCGAAATAATGAAATCCGCATTCTCTTTTGCTGCAGTCCGCGCTAAGGCCTCGAAATTACTCAAGGCCACCATTATATTTACGCCCACTACTCCTTTAGTTAATTTCTTAGCTTGGCGTATTTCATTCTGGAGCGCTTCGTTTGAAGCCTCAACAAACTCCCTCCCTCTTTCATCTATGCCATAAGCAAGACCTACACTGGCTATGGTCCCCGCTGCCCCGCAATTGGCAACTGCGCTGGCTAAGGCTGCCATAGATACTTTAACTCCCATACCACCTTGGATAATCGGTATCTTTATCTCTAAGTCCCCTATCAAAAGAGGTTTTAATCCATTAGACATAGCGTCTGCCATTATTAATCTCCCGATGCGGTAATCTACGTAACAGGTTTGCCTGATTCATTATAAGTTATCCGTATAGGCACCCCGGTAAGATCAAACCGCCCCCTGATAAAATTCTCCACGTATCTTTTCGTATGCTCGCTAATCACCCCGACGTCCTTTAGCCCTAACACAAAGCTCGGCGGCTCGGCGCTTCTCTGGATCATGAACTGGAACTTTATCCTTTTCCGCGTCATCTCATTCGTATTATTTAAAGCCTTCCGCAGTTCCGCGAGCTTGTCCGGCCCTATTACCATTTTAGACTTTTCGTAAACCGTCCATATAAGTGCGAGGCCTGAATTGACATTTTTTCCCGTCTTGGATGATATAAATACAATGGGATAATCCTTAATGGCATTCATCTTTTTTATGAGCATCTCGGTATATACCGGCACATCGGCGTGTTCGGCAAGGTCCCATTTATTAACCGCTATGAGAATAGCCTTGCCCTCTTTTACAATAATGTTTATTATGCGCGAGTCGTCTTCCCTTAATCCTTCGAAACCGTCGATCAGCATTATAGCCGCATCGCAGCGCTTTATCGCTTCGTTGGAACGCACGCTGCTGTAAAAATCGGCCGACTCTTTTAATTTGGCGTTATGGCGTATGCCTGCCGTATCTATAAGCATGTAATGTTTGCCATTATAGACGAATAAGGTGTCCACCGAATCCCGCGTGGTTCCGGCTGCGGAATGGACGATGACCCTTTCTTCCTTTAGAACAGAATTCAGAAAAGATGATTTTCCGACATTCGGCCGTCCGACAATGGCCACCTTGACCGACTGTATCTCGTCTGTAGCGGCAGGCTGTCCCATGTCCCGGGCTACATCATCGAGCAATTTATCTATGCCCGTGCCGCTAATCGTCGAAATGGCGTACGGCTCGCCGAGGCCCAATTCAAAAAATTCCATCGCTTTAATGACCATGGACTTATCATCGACCTTGTTCACTATAAGATATATGGGTTTTGACGTCTTCCTTAGCCTTGCGGCAAGCTCTACATCCTGATGCATTAAGCCTTCTACGGCTTCCGCAACAAAGAATATGATGTCCGACTCTTTAATAGCGGCATTAAGCTGGCCGAGGACAAGCCGGGCTATGTCGCCCTCCTTGGCTTCCTCGAATCCGCCGGTGTCCACTATCGTAAATTGCTTGCCTTTCCATTTTATGTCGGCGTAAAGCCTGTCGCGGGTGGTGCCTGAGGCGGATTCCACTATGGCCGACCTTGCGCCGATGATCCTGTTGAAGAGAGATGACTTCCCGACGTTTGGCCTGCCGACTATGACTATTTTAGGTAATGCGGCGTTTTTCATCTTAAGACATTTTATCATATTCTCATGCATAGGAGTTATTTATAAATAGCGGTGGACAATCACGTGAAATAACGATATAATAGTTCCGGTAGTAAATCAAGTTAGAGATCTTAAGCCTCGAGGTAAGGATTGATAGCCTGGAGGTTTTTTTATATCGCTAATATTTACTATTAGTTCCAATGGAAGGAGGTAGTAAATAATGGCAAAAGGGAAAGTGAAATGGTTTAATGACGCTAAAGGATACGGCTTCATCACACCTGAAAACGGCAAGGATGTATTCGTGCATCACAGCGTTATCCAGGGTGATGGTTTTAAGTCCTTAAAGGAAGGCGAAGAAGTCGAGTTCGAGATCGTTCAAGGGCCTAAAGGCGAACAAGCCACAAACGTAGTAAAGCTGACATAAGTAGTGAAGCTGTAATATGAAATACGAGCCCGGCAACAAACCGGGCTTGTATTTTTTTATAATCGATCCAATTCTAAAAAAATTGGGGTGGCACTGACATGCCACAGACCATTGCCCTATCTAATAACGCCTATTAGATAGTAGATTACTCTTTACATTAGCGGGTCCCACTGATGACCAGTAGAGTAATCCCCTATCTAAATACAGCAACTTTATTATAGCCGAAATACGGCTATAATCAATGAAATTTTACCTTCGACTGAGCTGCAAAAATGTCCGAAATGTCCGGTCATTTCTAGTCGAAAAAGTCGTAACTCTTTACAGTACAAATCGATACAAAATGTCCGCTCGTGTGAGGCGGACATTTTGTGTTTTTATAGATATGCTACTCTATTTCGCCCTACGATTATAAGGCGACCTGTTAGTCGGATCTAGCGATATATTCTCTTCGCTTGCCCGGCTATATACAGCGTCTGGGGTGCGCCCTAATTTTAGGCCAATCACTCTAGTGGGAGTGTTTTGGTGCGCCAAGCTTTTTAGCTGGGATACTTCGCGTGACGTCCAAGGCTTCCCCGAGTTTCTGTTGTACTTTGCCATTGGGTATTCTCCTTCCTGTAGAATTTCTGCGGGGGAAACCGACAAAGTTGTTGACTACTTCACCTCCCTATTATAGACTACTGCCAGCAATACTAGAGCAGATTACTAGTATGGAGGGCGGGATAAAAGGGTTGCAAACCTTTTTAGTTTTATTCCGTCCTCTTCTTTTTATGTAAAATACTTCCGGATCCTTTCCTTATTACAATCTACGTCGTCTTTTTCCTTATAGTATATCTCTACAAATTTAATCTCTTGCCTTGCTTCTAGATAAGCATATACAACTCTAATACCACTGCGCGATCCTCTATTCAACGCCTTACATCGAAAGTTCTTAACCTTATAAATCTCTGTTTCAATGCCCAGACCTGGTATTCGGAATGTAACTGGTTCGTATCCGCGAGGGTATTTCAACAGAACGGCTTTTAGAACTTCGAGGTCTTCTTTTAAACTGCGGTATTTTTTGAGGAGCTTATCTAATTCCGAGTTGAATTCGGCCACAGACGTAAATACCATGATGTCATTCCTCGGGGTATGCTCTCACTGAAAATGGCGGTTTTCTATAGAAGACTGTATCGTAGTCTATTATTTCCTTGTCTTTGGTTACCTCCCATGGAATATCCTCATGAGAAAATTCACTTATAGTGGCGGCATCCATACTAGATAATCTTTCAACTACATTATCGATTACTTCTTTTTCGCGCGCGCTCCATTTCCATGCATTTATATCAGCGTTAACTAACGGCAGATATTTCTTCTGAGGTTTACCATAATACTGTGTTGTAACCTTCTTTAATTCACCCTCATCTATCATTTCCTGAATGACCTGTTGAAAATCGCAAGGAGCAGGACCGTAACTTATCTTTCTATAAGATGCTCCTGTCAAATAGTCTTCGAATAGCTCATAATAATTAAAGTCCGAGAAATAAAGCAGTTTGTAAAGAACTGTTTCTCCGACATTAGCCTTAGCGCCGCACTTATCCAGAATATATAGCAACACTTGTTTAAACTTCTCTTTATCAAATTTAGGTGTTTTGGGTTCTCTTTTTATCTCTTTACATTCTTTTTCATCTAAATCAGGACTCAATAAATCATCGACTGATATCTCAAATATTTTTGCAAGTTTTGCCAGCTCTATACTACTTATATCCCTTTGCCCTGATTCGATCTGAGATATGGAAGGACGAGGCACTCCTAGCATAGCAGCAAGTTCCTCTTGTGAGAGCTCCCTGTCCTCTCGCATCTTTTTTATTCTTTCTGCAAGCTTATGCTTTGTAATCATACCTCACCTCCAATATAAAGTATATCATATGTTCGATTAAATTACAAGTCTTGTAAGATTATATTACGTTTGAATATTCCTGTCAATTAAATTCTTTTCTTTTATTCTATCGCAAAACTTACCGTTACTACTGCCATTACCTTTTTATCAAGCGAGGTAGTGTCATTTACACCCCAATCGGATACATCTGTTGAGGTGACAGGCGTTATCTGAAATACGCCCATCCTGGCGTTTCTCATAAAGCCGATCTTGTTACCAGTGGCTTTAACCATGCTATCTGCCCGCTGTTTGGCGTTTTCCGTAGCCTTGGCAAGCATCTCTATTTTGAGCTCATCAAGCTTGGTATAGAAGTACTCAGGCGCTGGTGAAGTAAACTGGATTCCTTGGTCTATCAGCTCTGTTGACTCCCGCGAAACTTTATCGATCTTATCAACATCATTTGACCTTATTTCAACATTCTGGCTCAGGCGATACCCCTGGATATCGTTGGTATCGTTACCCTTCTCATTCTTTTTGTAAACAACTTCTGTGACAACCTGGGATATGATAGTTTCTTTTTCACTTACGCTTTTTGAGACAAGATATGCTTTAACCTTATCCAGATCGTCTTTCAGATTCTTGTAGGCAGTCTTCAGATCAATCTCTCTTCTGGAAAACTCGCCTTTCCATACAATATAGTCACTCCTGATCTCTTTTGTTGCTGAGCCGGTAACTGAAATCTGTTCTCTGGTAAACTTCATTACTTTCAAAAATCCGCCTGATAAAATAACGCTTGAAACTATTGTCGCTACCGCAATACAAATACCTAAAACAATAATCTGTGAATTCTTCAAAAAGTTTCCGCCTTCCATGTGCCATTCTCCTTAATTGGTTTGCTGAGTCAAAATATTTTATCGGCTATTAACGATATAACCTTGGCATCCTCCTTTCCGTCAAATATCGCTTGTGCCGCATATGTCATACTAAATTAAAATGAAAAATTACGCCGTGGGCAATCTGCTGGCCGAGTAGATAGTTCCCTTGCTTCTTTGCGTATAATTTCTGACGCTTCAAAAATTGTAAGTGGTCTTGCACTGGCTAATTTACTATACGATATAACGCAAGCATCCGAAATGTCCCAATAACCTTCATATAAACACCAGTACATAGGCTCTTTAATGGTAATACCATCATGAAAAATCAAGACGCGGTCTTCTGTAATAGCAAATGGGGAAGTTTTAGTCCAGTCGTATGTTTGTAAAACAAGATCGGATTGTGTTATTTTGTATAATTTATTTTCCATTCTCTTTGTCCTCCTCCTATAAAGACAAAAAACCTTCGCCGGCCATAAGATAATATGACCAACGAAGGTTTTACTTTTTTAAAGTCCAGGTTCCCCCTTTGAACTCAGGACTGACGCTCGGGCAAAAGAAACTACGCATCTAGAAACTCAATCTCAGCTGGTGTTAAAATATGTTATCGGCTTAAACCTCAAGCCGTATATATCCCATAAAACACAAAAACCCTCGGTGGCATACTTAACCACTCGAAGGTTTTACTTTTTTAACGTCCGGGATTTATTCCTTCCAACACGGGACTTTCCTTAATCTGTGTTATAAGTATAGCACAGATCAAAGGTTTGTCAATAGGTTACGTCTGTGCTATTCACTCCGAAAAAAGTGGTGGCCAGCCAAAAGCTTTTCTGTAATCATTATACCAGTTGCTATCATCAAAACTCCCACCACCGGATATATATATCTGCACCTTTTGTGGTTTTTGGGCTATCGCGACAAGCATTTCCAAGCTATCCAGGGCATCATCAAATTTTAATTTTGGGAAAAATTTCATTTGCTCCAAGAGGGCGCCGTGCTTCTTTGAAAATCGTATTGTTCCATTTTTAACAAGAGGCTGCAATGATTCGATGCGCGCAAATTTATTAGTTGAATGCTTAATTTGCTCAATATTAAGCTTCCCCTTCGCTCTCTTATGGAGGACTTCTGCCATGTATTCCTGAAACTGGTTTGTCTCAAAAGCGAATTTATCATATTTTCTCCTAGCATGATAAGCAATGATATCATCAATGATCTTATCGGGTCTGCGCCTGGCAACGTCCGCATCAAGCAGAATTTGGATCACATTAAACAAAAAGAATAAGGTGCACGAGTTTAAGATCGACCTGGAGACTCCTGTAAACTACGAACCTCCGATAGAAGAGGCAATAAAAAAAGAACCGAAGCTGCGACAGCGCCTCATACTAGCGTATCAGATCGAAGGACTAATTGAGGAAGGTAAAGCAAAAGATTTAAAACAGGTAGGTACGTGGCTCAATATAAGCCATATTAAGATGTACCTTCTTATGAACATGCTGATACTCGCACCTAGCATTCAGGAAGAGATCTTGTTTTCTAGAAATACTGCGATCCGCTTGATACCTGAATACAAGATGAATGAGATTGCCAGAGAAGCATCTTGGGACAAGCAGAAAAAGATGTGGCAGGAATTAACCGCAATATCCTCTTAAGACTCCCCCTTCTAAATTTCTCCAATATTCGCATTATATACGCGCCATTATATGAGATAGTATTTCGGCTATTTTCGGCCATATTTTCTATCCATCTGTTTCGTTTTAGCTGTTTAGAAAAGCGATAGGAATTCCAGCGGAAATACCTAAAAATAAACGTCCTAACTCCTAGGGACGTCGAGAGATAAAAAAGCCCTGATCACAGCACGTAATCAGGGCTAAGGGACTATCTCAACTAGCCATGAGATAGTAATTACTGGGGTACCAGACAGGACACCAGTCGAGTTTCGCAACAGCCTACAGCTCAACTAATTGTAGCATTCTATCGGCGAAGACGCTCGAGGCTAGAAGTCTCACTTGACCTTCCGTTTGCCGCGGAAAAACCCTCCTAGTGTCGTGCAAGACCGCGCCAGTTTTATTTTACAATATTTTCAGCAATTATTACTTGTGGTGTTGCCTTATCTGGAAACAATTTTTTAATATCATTTTTTAATAATCTGCAATATTTTTTCGGTACAATAATTTCCTTTATTGCGCATTTTATTCCTTCTATTGCTGGCCGTACTTTAAAATCCCAAACCTTTTTATTATTAACGTCATCCGTTGCTAATACTCTCCATTCTCGCTCGTCATACACGGCTTTATCTTTACTATTGTACTCAAAATTGAATGGTTTTAAAAACTGCAGTATCTGGTAGAAAGATAACTTGTCACTTATAATCTCGTTTAATTCTAACTTATCTTTAATGCATTCCCTTTCCAACTTATCAAAATGCTTAATAATAACGTTGATATAATTTCTCAGGTTGCTAGATTTACGCATTGAGTCAAAACAATAAAAAACAGGATTACCACCATAATCTAAAATAAACTGTTTATCAAAACCAATGGCGAAATTGGAATATTTCTTCATATGTTTTTTAAAAGCTATATCGTCACATGAATCTCGATCTATAAAACTTATAGGAAGTCGTTCGCCTAAATGTATTGGGTCAATAATCCCTTTTAATTCGAAAAAATATGCATTCTCCCCAGTTTGGTTAGGCTCAAGAAAACCATCTCCTAATATCTTCAAAAGAATTTTATATCGCTTATCGTCTATTATTTTATCCCTTCCAATAAAGTGATAAAGTAACTTCATTTATACTTTTTCCTTTTTCTATCCTCTATATATAAACCACGCAGCACACTTTCAGTGTCGTATTAACTGTGCTGAAGCTGAACAATTGGTCTTGACAAACCCGACCACTTAATTATACTTCGATACATATCCTTCTCACGGCACACTATTTCAATAAACCGATGCATTATATGGGTCTTTATCATAGTTATCCCCAATGCCATCATTATCATCATCAAAATCATATTGATTAGCAATGCCATCCCCATCAAAATCATACATATATGTTGGCAAAGTTTTTAAATCTTTATATTGTTGAAGTTGCGCATAGCTTGGTTGCCCAAAATTATTTGCTATTGTCCCATCCGGGTAGGTCCTATAATGAGACCTTACTGTGGTTCCATCATTACGAGTATAAGACGGGACATAAATCTGACCTGGGTTAGCGTATCCTCCCCCGCTACTACCACTATTTGCTAGCGCAGCTAAACAAATCGCTGTCATAGCCATCGCGGCACCATAGTCTCTATACTCCTTCGCTTTCACAATCTCATATGTTTTTACGCCATCAATTATGTCATAACTGTGCTTGCAACTTTTTATATCGCACTCTATTAGCCTGCTTCTCCTTCCTTCAATCATATCCAATACTTCTAATGAATTTAAATGTATTTTATCTTTACAATACGGGCAGCAGGTGGCCGTTATATCCTTAATACCCATCTTATTTGCACGATTGTATCTATCTTTCCACATAGTATATTTAAAAAAAGCTGCTTTATCTCTTGATTCAAAGGCTTGAAGGTCGGATAGTTTTAGAGGAAAATTACATTTTTTATTGGTGCAAGTTACTTGCTCAATATCGAATGGCTTCTTTATTTCCAGCAGCGTTAAACAATTTGGACAAATAACATATTTTTTATCTAGCTCCTTTGAAAAACTATCTGCGGAGATTGATTGGAAGATGAATGTTATACAAAGTAACGATATGGCAAGTCTTCTCATGTGTCTCCCAAATAAAAAAAGCGCTAGAATTGATCTAACGCCCTAGCAGTTATGTAATCGCCGGGAGCCCTGCGATTCGCAGGGGCGTCTAATAAATAACTCAAACGAGACAGTAGTCGAACCCGAAGAACCAAACACCACAACTGCTTGAAATATAGATAGTTGCTTAAAATTATTGTAACTCGACTGTTGTCTCGAAAATGGGGTCCCTCTATCAAAAAGTCAGAACCTATTTTAAAGGGTCCCCTTTAAAATAAAAACCTTTCAACTCTGCTCGGCATCGTCCCGCCCTGAACTCTAACTCCAGGCGGGACTTTTGCGT
>JAHFGO010000115.1 GCA_023247385.1 Candidatus Omnitrophota bacterium
GATCTTCAGGAGAAGGGTCTGTTGAAGTTTAAAAGCGGAATAGGCAGAACCCAGACCGAATATACCATGCTCGGATCAATCTTATTGCCGGTCTTGAGAGTATCAAAATTTGATACTCAGACCCGTAAGATTCAAGCGCGCAGGAGTATCAAAAATCGTGACACCTATAATACAAATAACGAAAGATTAAAGAATAAAATAGGTTTTGAAATCTTTAAGGGTATATCTGAAGAAGACAGGGTCTTTTTAAAGAATAGAGGGCTCTATGATTAGGATACGGAGTCTGATCAAATTTGTGCTGGAGCGCAGGACATATCTATGGATAGACGTTATCCTGGTCCGGGAAACTCCGAAAGCTATATTAATCATATTTGATCGACGGAAAACATGGGTTCCCAAGGCCTGGATCGCGCATATTAAACGAAATATAGGCAATTCTATCAAGATTAAAATTTCAGAACACCATTGGGCCAAAAAGTTCGCATAAAAAATATTTTAAAATAATTGCAATAATTTTGCCACTTTTTGCGTCTTATATAGTAGGGGATGTGAAGTCCCCTTATGGGTAAAAGGTTGATAAAAACGCAAAAAAGGAGGCCAGTTGTGACAGAAAAGGAGTTTTGGGTGTTTTTTAATAACTCCCTCGCGAAAGGCAGGGTTCCGCAGGTATCCGGGTATGTGGATAGCGCTAATAAGCTTATCCAGAGCGAGGGACAGTATCTTGCCGGACATTCCGTATTGTTTGAAGGCCATGACAAGATTGTAAAAGACATTGTTGTGGAAATGGGCGATCTCATTATGGTTCCCGGGGTGTCGCTCCAGGCAAAAGAGATCGTGTTGATGACTCTGGCGCATCATCCTTCGAAAGAGGCGCTCCGAGCCCTTACCAGATACAACAAAAGTCCGGATAAGGGCCTGGAATATACCTCCCATTTCGCCCTACAGGAATGTGAATGGTGGAATGAGTAATCTCGGATAGTAAGACAAGTAAGACAAATTGGCTTGAATATAACCAAATAAGGGGGTAAAATATGAACGGCTACAATAATGATATCGTAAACATTTCGCAGCAAACATATGAGGAAATAATGGCACATTCCTACAAACACATAATTTCCAAGATAGGGCTTGATCTGTTCTACGGCACCAAAGACGGCAAGGCCACCCTTTTTAAGGCCGACTGCCGCAATGTCATGGATTCAATCCCGCCAGGCTCAATTAACATGATCTTCGCTGATCCGCCTTATTTTCTCTCCAATGGAGGCATGTCGTGCCATGCGGGCAGACGCGTTTCTGTAAATAAAGGCGATTGGGATAAGTCTAAAGGCATAGAGGAAACGCATAGATTTAACCTGGAATGGCTTAAAAAATGCCAGAATATCTTAACCGACAACGGTACCATATGGGTAAGCGGCACGTCTCATATTATCTATTCTATCGGGTTTGCAATGCAGCAGCTTGGGTTCAAGATTCTTAATGACATAGCATGGTTTAAGATAAATCCTCCGCCCAACCTATCATGTCGATATTTTACACATGCAACCGAGACAATTATCTGGGCCGCGAAAAGCAAAGAGAGCAGGCACTGTTTCAATTACCATCTAATGCGCAAGATGAACAATAACAAACAAATGCAATCGCTATGGTCGATTACTGCGCCAAAAGCGGAAGAAAAAATATACGGCAAGCACCCCACTCAAAAACCGGTTACTCTCTTGGAGCGCATAGTCCTAGCCTCGACCGATAAAAATAATATAGTTCTCGATCCCTTTACCGGATCCTCTACAACGGGCGTTGCCGCATACCGTCTCGGGAGATATTTTATAGGGGTAGATAATAACAAAGAGTATCTGGACCTTTCTGTAAAGCGGCTGAATTTTGAACAGCGAAACAAACATCCCGTGAAAGAAGAAATAAATAAGGTTGAGAAAGAAGTTGAGAGGCTTGTTACCGTATGATACGAGGCGGCGCCGGCGGCGCAAGAACACTAACCGGGTTAAAATTCGAATCCAGGGTTGATTTAAAAGAAGTTATTAAGAAAATCCCGGGTTACACAATAAAAGGGAGCGAGGTCTTCTTTCTCGGATCAAAAGTCGCAGAACTTTATAAGAAGCATGCGTTATATAAAAATCTATTAGAGCCTCGAGGAGTCGAATACCGGACCATCATATCCAAAAAATTGTTGCCTGACGATGCCATATATATTTCGAATGGAAAAGAACTTTTCATCGTAGAAATTAAATTTCAGGCAGTCTCGGGATCGGTTGATGAAAAGCTACAGACATGCGACTTTAAAAATAAACAATATAAAAAATTATTTGACCCATTAGGCATATCCGTTAAGTATGTTTACGTCCTCAATAAGTGGTTTGAAAAGCCGGAGTATAAGGACGTTTTAGAATACGTAAAATCGGTAGGATGCTATTATTTCTTCTACACTATACCGTTTGATTTCTTAGGATTACCGAAACCCGCATGAGAACGCTTAACTGACAATATATCATTTAAAAGGCGTTAGATAAACCTAGCGCCTTTTTTATTATGCTAATATGGCAAAACAAATAAAGAAAAAAGCAAAGGTAAATATTTACAAACACGAGATCGATCTATCATTTTTGAAGATAAAGAATCAATCGCGAGAGGAGTTTCGAAAAGCCCTAGAAAATATTAGATACAAGGGCTATGAAGTTGAGAATATTTCGGATGGTAGGAAAATTGTCATTACAAAACCAGGCGGAAAATTTGGTTTCGGGCCACTTAAACGTGATGATTTTATGGTATGGATATATAACCCGGAAGATGACTCACTTTGGTTAATTTCTCATAAAAACATTTTTGATGATTTGGAAGAAAAAGCTAAACGTGATCCTAAAGAGACACTTCGCATTATAGAAGCGTTAAACTGCGTTTTTGACGGCGAGGAGCCCGACGATGTATCAAAACGGATGATGCTTAAAAATCCATGCGGGGAAGTACCGGAAGTACTTTTAAAAGCATATAAATGGATATGGGGTCAAGAAGACTGCAATTATCCCCCACCTAAATATAAAGGCCGGCAAATGTCAATGGTTGCAATAAATGAACTGAGAGATAGAGTAATTAACAGCGTCAAGTCATAGCATTTAGGCTATCCCCAAATAGGATGGCTCCGAAACAACATAAAAAGGGCGTAACAGACCAGTTCTATAAGTAAAGGTAGCCTAAAAAATAGGGACTGTCCCAAGAGATCCTGTGTCGTACTGATTGGGACTGTCCCTATTTTTTTCTGCAACTATCCCACCCCCTCTATCAAAAATCGTTTGGGATAATGTAAAATATTATGGGCACTTTCCAGTTCAATAGTTCTTTGAAAAGTAAATAAAAATGGTATATTCTCACGGTTATCAGGCAAGATAACCGGGTCATGAAGACCCAAGGAGGATATACCATGAGAGACATTAATCTCTCACAAGAGAATTTAGCAGTCCAGTGGCAGTATGTAAAGAGGAATTTACGGGAGCTCGGAGTTATTGCTAACTTCGATGATTTTGAGCAAAGGACCCAGAGGAAGCTCAATCAGATAATTCAGGATGATATCGATAGAGAATTCGTCGAGCAGATCGGAGCCGGCAAGTACGAACATGCCGCTACTCGTCAGGATAAGCGCAAGGGTAGCTATGAACGGTACCTTACCACGACCTTCGGGACTACCAAGCTCATAATACCCAGGACTCGCGGCAAGATCACGATACGATTCTCGCTCTTTGACAAACATCAGAGGCGCAGGAAGAAGTTCGATAACGCCGTAATTCTCGCTATGCTGCTTGGGCTATCTACCCGTAAGCAGAAGAGGGTATTTAAGGCCATGATAGGCAGCGCGGTAAGTTCCGGCAAAGCCTCGCAGCTTATGAAGACCCTTGAAGGAGACCTTGCCGAATACCGGATGCAGCCTATTGAGGATAAGTATAAATACCTTCTCATAGACGGCCTGTGGGTCAATGTGATGACAGATCGCCTTCGGGAGATGGTGATACTCTTCGTTATGGGCATTACCATCGATAATCAGAAGGAGATGATAGCGTTTAAGCTCGCATCGGGCGAGACGGAACAGGAAGTCGAGAGCTTATTAAATAATCTATTCCGTAGAGGTCTCGAAGGCAAGCACCTTAAGGTTATAGCAAGCGACGGGGCTAAGGGGATAAGAGCCGCCATAAGCACTGTTTATCCGTACGCCAGGTGGCAGCTCTGTCATACACATAAGCTAAGGAACCTATCGAGTAACATACGCTACAAGAAGAGGCACCAGCGGAAGATGATGGCTGACGCCAGGGCGATATATAAGTCTATGTCAAAACGTCAGGCTATTAAGCGTTTTAACCGATTCTGCCACCGGTGGCAGAATCTCGAACATGACGCGATACGACGCTTCCGGAAAGACTTCTACGATACGATTGTCTATTACGACTTCTTCGATGACAAGGACTTCATAAGCACAACCAATCACCTTGAGCGGGATCTTGAAGAAGTGCGCAGGAGAATCAAAGTACAAAGCTATTTTAAAAATCCGAGAAGTGCGGACTTATGGACATACGGCATTATTAGTCAATTCAGAATAGAAGACCGTGAGGATGAGCCTAAATTCATGTTTACATTAATCAAAGAACCTAAATACGAAAGCGTCCAATTATCTTGACACTACTCAATTATTAGATATGTTGACGTGGTTAAAAAGGCGAGATATAATTATAACTAATATTTTCACCGGATGAGGTAGATGGAAGCGGGTTGTAACCCAGAAAGATAGAGGCGCGCATGAATAAACACGTAATAATTACCAAAAGAGTTTCTTTTGTTCTGGTTATCCTTGCCGCGCTCCTTTTAGTCGCAACCGTTTGTGATTCTGTTTATAGCCAGGAACTGTCAAGGGGCACGGTAGTCTGGGGGATAAACCGCATGGGGGATAATCCGGAGGGCGTCCTTGTTGTAGAACTAGCGTACGGCGGAGCAGCGGAAAAATCCGGCCTGTCTCCGGGCGATAA
>JAHFGO010000056.1 GCA_023247385.1 Candidatus Omnitrophota bacterium
TCCGTTAATTCAGATAGCAGGCTCAAGCGAGGAGTATGGTCTGGTGAGAAAAGAAGATATACCGATAAAAGAAACGACCAGCCTCAATCCGGTATCTCCCTACGCCGTTTCTAAAGTTACACAAGATCTCCTGGCGTATCAATACTACAAGAGCTATGGATTAAAGATAATCCGCACCCGAGCCTTTAATCACTCCGGTCCGCGCAGGGCCGAGGTATTTGCAACATCAAATTTCGCATATCAAATAGCTAGAATAGAGGCAGGCGTCCAAGAGCCCACGCTTTGCGTGGGAAATCTTTCAACGATACGCGACTTCACTGATGTGCGAGATACGGTCAAAGCCTATTGGCTTGCGCTCGATAAGGGCGAGGCCGGCGACGTTTATAATATCTGTTCAGGCAAGGGTTATTCAATAAAAGAGACGCTCGAGATATTAAAAGGCTATTCGAAAAAAGATTTTTCAATCAGAAAAGACCAGGCAAGGCTTAGGCCAAGCGATGTGCCGATATTAATAGGCGACAACACAAAGTTTGTGAAACAAACGGGGTGGCGGCCAGAGATTCCTTTTGAGAAAACATTAAAGGACACACTGGATTACTGGAGAAGCCAGGTAAAGAAATCTACTACCAAGGCTACAACATGTGCGGCATAGTTGGTTATATAGGAAAGCGGAATGCTCAAGAAATTTTATTGACAGGATTAGCCCGTCTGGAATATAGAGGCTACGACTCGGCTGGAGTAGCCATACTTAAGGCCAAGAGCATAAACCTTATAAAGAAAAAAGGAAAGCTTAGGGTTTTAATCGATGCGCTAAATGCCCATCCCCTGGGCGGCGGGTTAGGGATAGGCCACACCAGATGGGCCACGCACGGTGCTCCTAACCAGATCAACGCCCACCCCCACATTGACTGCAAGTCTGAAATCGCAGTTGTGCATAATGGCATCATCGAAAATTATGCTGAACTTAAAAGGGAGCTTACAAAAGAAGGCCATGAGTTTAAGAGCGAGACGGATACCGAAGTCGTCGTGCACCTAATAGAAAAGTTTTATGATGGCATACCTTTAGAGGAAGCCACGAGAAAAGCTCTGGCTAAGCTAGAAGGGTCTTTTGCAGTAGGCGTTATTTCTAAAAAAGAACCCGAAAAATTAGTAGGGGCAAGACAGGGCAGCCCGTTAATAGTAGGATTGGGTGAGAAGGAAAATTTTTTGGCATCCGACATACCAGCAGTTTTGGGTTCGACAAAAGACGTTGTTTTTTTAGAAGAAAGAGAAATGGCGGTTTTGAGCAAAGATAGTTACAGGATAATGGATTTCAATGGCACGACACTTTCTAAAAAGCCAAATCGCATCAATTGGAGCGTCGAACAGGCCCAGAAGCAGGGATATAAGCATTTTATGCTAAAGGAGATTAACGAACAACCGGGCATTATTGAAAAATTTCTTAGTGCAAGAATTAAGAAAGGCGCCAATAAGATAATTTTTGAAGAACAAACGATCCCAGAAGAGAGAATTAAAAAAATCAAAAATATTTCTATCGTAGCCTGCGGTACAGCATACCACGCTGGCCTTGTAGGAAGATATGCCCTGGAATCTCTCTGTAATATCTCGGTTTCCGTTGATGTGTCGAGCGAATTTAGATATAAGAAATTGTTAATCGGTAAAGATACGCTGGTGATAGCCATAAGCCAATCCGGAGAGACTGCAGATACGTTAGCCGGGGTGAAAGAGGCGAAAAGATTGGGCGCGCCGATTCTTTCCATATGCAATGTCCTAGGCTCTACCTTAACAAGGCAATCGGATGGAGTGATATATACACATGCCGGCCCAGAAATAGGCGTCGCCTCTACAAAAGCGTATACGGCGCAACTGGCAGCGCTATACCTATTTTCTCTCTACCTTGCCGGTATAAAAAATATTTTGTCCCCAAAAGAAGTAAATAAATACGTTGAAGAATTGCGAAAGATTGCTGCCCAGCAGAAAGAAATTTTAAAAAACCAGAGTGGCATAGCAAAGCTAGCAAGACGGCATTCGCACTTTGGTTCATTTCTTTACTTAGGCAGATCCATTAACTTCCCTTCCGCACTCGAAGGGGCGCTGAAACTAAAAGAGGTTTCCTACATACCTGCCGAAGGTTATGCGGCTGGCGAGATGAAGCATGGGCCTATTGCGCTGATAGACGAGTATCGCGCAGTCGTTTGTATCACCTGCGAATCCAGTGTATACGAAAAGATGTTCTCTAATCTTCAAGAGATACGCGCCCGTAAGGGCAAAATTATAGCGGTCGCAAGTCAGGGTGACAAAAAAATAAAAGAACAAACGCAGGAAGTTATTTACATACCAAAATGCATCGAAATATTTTCACCGCTTTTAGTAGCAATACCGTTACAACTAATCGCCTATCATATTGCTGTGAAAAGAGATTGCGATGTGGACCAGCCGCGTAACCTAGCAAAGTCAGTGACCGTAGAATAATTTTTATGCCAGGGACATTATATGTAGTAGCTACTCCGATCGGTAACCTCCAAGACATAACCTTACGGGCGATTGAGACATTAAAGAATGTTGACCTGATAGCAGCAGAAGATACCCGCCACACTAAAATTTTATTAGATAAGTATCAAATAAAAACCCAGACTACCAGTTATTTCGAATATAATAAAATCCAAAAAACAGATTACCTTTTGAAGCTTTTGAAAGAGAGTAAATCTGTCGCACTGGTTTCAGATGCTGGGACGCCAGGCATTTCAGATCCAGGATATAAAATAATTCGCTTATGCATAGACAATAATATCCCAGTAGTTCCCGTCCCGGGGCCGTCAGGGATTTTAACAGCCCTAACCATTTCAGGAAAACCCACAGACAAGTTTACATTCGAAGGCTTTTTGTCTCCTAAGCCGGTAAAGAGAAAAAACCAGCTGAAGAGACTCAAAGACGAAAAGAGAACGATTATATTATACGAATCTCCCCACAGGATCATAAAGTTATTGAAAAACATTTTAGAAATTTATGGAGATGTTGAAGCAGTCCTCGCAAGAGAGCTCACCAAAAAATTTGAAGAGATACGAAGAGAAAAAATCTCCTCACTTCTTGAGCATCTCAGCCTTTCAAAGCCCAAGGGCGAATTCATCGTGATCCTCTAATTAAAAACCCGCCTTTTTTTACTTTGAAAAAGTAGTTGACAAAAGCCAAGATATATATTAAAATTATTAAAATTGAAACAAAGGAAAACCCTTTTAAAACTGGTCCTGAGAGGCCGGAAAAGGAGCGACGA
This sequence comes from Candidatus Omnitrophota bacterium, assembly GCA_023247385.1. Classification (GTDB taxonomy): domain Bacteria; phylum Omnitrophota; class Gorgyraeia; order 2-01-FULL-45-10; family 2-01-FULL-45-10; genus JAHFGO01. The sequence continues at coordinate 3,272 of JAHFGO010000056.1, forward strand.
TGAGGAAGGTGAACCCACTTATTGAAAAAAGATAAGTGGGTTTTTTATATCCGGCTAAGGAGTTAGTATGGGTTTAAAAGAGAAATCAAAAATTTTAAATAAAGAAGGAATAGAAAAAGCACTGGAACGCATTGCCCACGAGATAATCGAGAAATTAAAGTCTATCGAAGATGTCGCCATAGTAGGCATAAAGAATCGCGGCGCGTATCTCGGGGAGCGGCTGGCAGACAAGGTTAAAAGCATTACCAGCACAAGCCCCCCAGTGGGCGCACTTGACATAACCTTATATAGGGATGATCTCACGCAGATCTCAGAGCAGCCTATTGTCCACGCAACGGAGATAGATTTTGATATAGACGGCAAGATCATAATCCTTGTGGACGATGTCTTATTTACAGGCAGGACGATAAGGTGCGCTCTTGACGCACTGATAGACTTTGGCAGGCCGGCGCAGATACAGCTCGCCGTCCTTGTAGATAGGGGCCATAGGGAACTTCCCATAAGGGCAGATTATGTTGGAAAGAATGTACCAACCTCATTGAAAGAAGTAGTCGAAGCAAGATTAGAAGAGACGGATGGCAGGGATGAAGTGGTGATTTGCGAAAAAGTAGAATGAAACATGAAAAACAACACGGCCGATAAAATTGTTTGGGCGAAAAAAGACCTCCTGGGATTAGAATACCTTTCACGCGAAGAGATAGAGGTCATTTTATATACTGCCCAGAGCTTTAAAGAAGTAACAACCCGCCAGATTAAAAAAGTCCCCGCCCTTCGCGGCAAAACAGTGGTGAATCTCTTCTATGAGCCATCTACAAGGACCCGCGCCTCATTTGAACTTGCCGCAAAACGCCTCTCCGCAGACGTTATAAATATAGAGGTAGAAGCTTCGAGTGTAAAGAAGGGAGAGACTTTAATAGATACCGGCAGGAATATCGAAGCCCTTAAGATAGACATAATAGTAGTTCGGCATAATTGCAGCGGTGCGCCGAATATATTGGCGCGTTCTGTAAAATCAAGCGTCGTCAATGCTGGTGATGGTTGGCATGAACATCCAACGCAGGCGCTTCTCGACATGTTTACTTTAAAGTCGAAACTGGGACATATTGAAGGGCTGAGGGTAAGCATAATAGGAGATATCGCTCATTCGCGCGTAGCGCGTTCCAATATATGGGGGATGACAAAACTCGTGGCCGAAGTTACCGTGTGCGCCCCGCCAATGCTGATCCCCGAAGGCATAGAGAAGATGGGCGTAAAGGTGACAAGCGATCTCGATGAGGCGTTAAAAAATACTGATGCTATAAATGTATTGAGAATGCAGTTCGAAAGAGACACGCAAAAAGCCTTCCCGACAAAACTGGAATATTTCAAACAATACGGCATAACAGACCAGAGGCTTAAAAAATGTAAAAAAGATATTGTCGTCATGCACCCCGGGCCCATAAATAGAGGTATCGAGATGTCAAGCGATGTTGCAGATGGTGCAAACTCAGTAATACTGGAACAGGTTACTAATGGCATAGCCGTCAGGATGGCGGTTCTTTATTTGGTTGCACATGCCAAGAGGGAGATTGTGGCATGAAGTATCTGATAAAAAATGGCAGAGTAATCGATCCAGCCAGTAAAATAGACGATATGATCGATATCATTATCGCCGACGGGAAGATTGTTGAAATAGGCAAAGATTTAAATTTAAAGTCGAGCGAAACCATAGACGCTAAAGGCAAGATTGTAGCACCGGGTTTTGTCGATATGCATACACATTTGAGAGAACCCGGCAGAGAAGATAAAGAGACTATCAAAAGCGGGAGCCGCGCAGCAATAAGAGGCGGGTTTACAAGCGTCGTATGTATGCCGAACACGGAGCCGCCAATAGATAATTCAGGCGTAGTGAAACTGGTAAAAGATATAATAAAAAAAGACGCTCTTTGTAATGTCTTTGTAGTAGGCGCCATTACCCAAGTCCGGGCTGGCAAAAGGCTTACCAATATCAGCCAGATGAAAAAAGAAGGCATAATAGCGGTGTCAGATGACGGCTCATGCATAGAAGATAAAAGCCTTATGTTGGGGGCCCTTAAAGATTGTAAAAAAGACGCCATTCTTCTCATAGACCATTGTGAGGACATCAGAATCTCTTCAGGCGGTGTTATGAATAAAAGTTTCATTTCAACGAAGATGGGCCTGCGCGGAATGCCGAAGGAAGCAGAATACATAATGGTTAAACGTGATATCGATCTTGCAGAAAAGGCATCCTCACGAATCCATATCGCGCACGTAAGTTGTAAGGAGTCCGTAGAATTAATACGAAAGGCGAAACGAGACAATGTAGAAGTTACTGCTGAAACCGCACCCCATTATTTCGCTTTAACTGAAGAATGCTGTGTTACATACGATACTAATACAAAAATGAATCCTCCCCTTAGGACAAAAGAAGACGTCGAATTTATAAAGAAGGCTCTCGCAGACGGGACGATAGATGCGATAGCAACTGACCATGCGCCTCATACGGATTCAGAGAAAGATGTGGAATTCGACTTTGCACCATTCGGCATAATCGGGCTGGAGACAGCACTGAGCCTATCGGTTATGGAACTCATAGACAAGAAAGTCCTCTCGTGGCCCGATCTGATCTCTAGGATGTCGACAAATCCAGCAAAAATATTAGGTATAGATAGAGGCAATTTGAAGAAAGGTAGCACTGCCGATATCGTCATAATAGACCCACTGAAAGAATATATTTATAATAAAGACTCGGTTGAATCAAAATCAAAAAATTCTCCGTTTATAAATTGGAAGTTGAAAGGCAAGCTGTGTGACGTCTTTGTCAGAGGTAAAGTAGTAATGAGAGATGAATCTATAGTTGTAGGAAGTTCATAGTTACAGACGAGCTTGGAAGACTGGCCAAGTGGCTCAGAATTTTGGGGTTTGATGCCGGCATGGAGAAAGATAAGGCCAGCCTCGTAATGAAAAGTTTGAGAGAAGGCAGGGTGATATTAACTCGGGATTCAAAAATGTCGCGCTTTACCGGAACGAGGATGGTTAAGATAAAAAGCGATTTTGTGGAAAAACAGCTGTTTCAGCTGGTAAAGGAACTGGATCTCGCCCTCGACAAAAGCGATTTATTCAAGCGCTGCATCATCTGCGATGAGAAATTGGAAAATATAAAGAAAGATTCAGTAAAGGATATTGTGCCGAAGTATGTTTTTGAAACCCAAAGTATTTTTATGAGATGTCCGAAGTGTAAAAAGGTATACTGGCAAGGGTCGCACTGGGCGCTCGTAAACAAGTTCTTGGATAGATTAAGAGGCGAATAATTATGTCATTCATTGCAGACTTTCATATCCATTCAAAATATTCGCGTGCTACATCCAAAGACATGGACATGCAGAGCCTGGTAAAATGGGCGAAGATCAAAGGGGTGTCTATGCTGGGGACGGGAGATTTTACCCATCCCGTCTGGTTTTCCGAACTGGAAAAGACGCTGGAAGAAACCGGCTACGGCGTTTATGCATATGAAGGCGTATATTTCGTATTGACTACAGAGGTATCCAATATATATTTTAAGCTGGGGAGGACAAGAAAAGTCCACAATATAATATTTGCACCCAGCCTGAAGGCTGCCGAGGAAATAAATTCTCTCCTTTCAGAATATGGCAATCTCTCCGCTGACGGGAGACCAATCCTTGGTTTGGAATGCGATAAAATGGTAAGAATGCTCTCTGGCATTAATCCGGATGTCTTCTTTGTGCCGAGCCATGCCTGGACGCCGCATTTCAGCATATTCGGTTCGAATTCAGGTTTCGATTCACCCGAGGAATGCTTTGGGTCTGAAACGGCCAAAATATTCTCAATCGAGACAGGATTGAGCAGTGACCCGAAGATGAACTGGCGATGGTTGAAGCTCGACAGGTTCTGCCTTACATCGAATTCGGATGCGCACTCACCGGCAAAGATAGGCCGCGAGGCAAATGTCTTTAAAGAAAAGATAGATTATCATCAATTGATTAATATCTTAAGGACAAAAGATAAGAATAAATTTCTATATACGATAGAATTCTTTCCCGAAGAAGGAAAATACCATTGGGATGGGCACCGGATGTGTAAAACAAGGCTTTCGCCGAAAGAGGCGATTGACGTGAACAATGCCTGCCCTGTCTGCGGCAAAAGGATCACGATAGGTGTAATGCATCGCGTTGAGGCCCTGGCAGATAGAGGCGAGGGCTATGTTGATATATTGAGTCCCTCTTTTAAAAGTGTAGTGCCGTTAGCTGAGATAATAGGGGATGCATTAGGCGTAAGTTCCGATTCTGTAAAGGTTGAGAGAGAATATTTCCAGCTGATAAAAAATTTTGGGAACGAGTTTAATATACTTCTCGAGGTTAGTGAAAAAGAGTTGAAAACAAAATGTTCGCAAACGATTGCCAAAAGCATTATCAATATGCGCAAGGGCAATATCGATATAGTGCCTGGTTACGATGGCGAATATGGAAAGGTGAGCGTATTCAAGGGCGACGAGAAAGAATCCGATAAGCAGCTCAGTTTCTTTTAGCGTATAGCGTTTAGCGGATAGCGTATAGGGTATGGCGATAAAACAGCTCAAAGCACGGATATTAGAGAATAAAAAATTGTCACAGGATTTTTACAAGATGCGGATCAAATCTTTGTATCTTGCGAGGAATATCAAACCAGGCCAATTCATAGAGGTTCGATGTTCCGAGAGTTTAGACCCGCTATTACGTCGGCCTTTCAGCGTCCATAGGATTTTAAAAGATAGCATCGAGATATTATATGAGGTCCTTGGCAAAGGGACCAAGGCCCTCTCACAAAGAAAAAGCGGCGAGCTTCTTGATGTGATAGGGCCATTAGGGAGTCGTTTTACACTAAACACTAAACGCTATCCGCTAAACGCTATCTTAACCGCTGGCGGCATCGGCATCGCGCCACTTGTGGCATTAGCGGAAGAGTCAGCGAAACGCGGGAATAAAACGTATGTGATAATAGGAGCAAAAACAAGATCTCGCATCCTTTGCGAAACCGAAATCACACCCCGGGGGTGTGATTTAATGGTTTCGACTGAAGACGGTTCGAAAGGGTATAAAGGCCTAGCGACAGATGTATTAAAAGATTTACTGTCAACTCTCAACTCCAAGCCTCCAACTATCATTTATGCCTGCGGCCCGACGGCGATGCTAAAAACGGTTGCGCATATTGCTAAGGAGAGAAAAATTTCATGCCAAGTTTTGCTGGAAGAATATATGGCGTGCGGCATTGGCGTCTGTTTAGGCTGCCCAGTCAAAGTTAAAAATGGAACTAGCGGCTACGAATACAAAATGGTGTGTAAGGATGGTCCTGTTTTCAATGCGAGGGAGGTAATCTGGTGAATTTGGCAGTAAAGATAGGAAGGCTGAGACTGAAAAATCCAGTAATGGTCGCATCCGGCACATTCGGAACAGAATACGCAGAGCTGGTAAACATTAATTCGCTCGGCGCGATTGTGATGAAGACCATAACATTAAGACCGCGAAGCGGTAACTCTCCTCCCCGCATCGTCGAAACCGCATCGGGAATGCTCAATTCAATAGGGTTGGAGAACAAGGGATTAGACGACTTTATAGAAAATAAGATACCGTCACTGACTAAGGTCGAAGTCCCACTGATCGCGAGCATAGCCGGCAACGATGAAAAAGAGTTTGTCCAGTTGGCAAAACGCCTGACGAAGATTAGGCGGATCGCCGCGCTTGAGCTCAATCTTTCCTGCCCGAATATTAAATATGGGGCAAGAAAAGAACTAATTGCCCATGATGAGAAAGAGACATATAGGATAGTGAAGTCAGTTCGAAATGCTACAGGCCTTACATTAATCGCAAAACTCTCACCCAATGTTACTGATATAACTAAGATAGCGAAAGCGGCAGAAGACGGCGGAGCGGATTCGATATCGCTCACGAATACATTCTTAGGTCTGGCGGTGGATATAGAGGCAAGAAAGCCGAGGCTCGGAAATATAACAGGAGGCTTGAGCGGGCCAGCGATAAAGCCTTTAGCCTTGAGGATGGTATGGGAGGCGCATAAAAAAGTTTCTATCCCAATTATTGGCATAGGCGGCATCATGGACTATAAAGATGCTATAGAGTTCATTCTTTGCGGTGCGAGCGCTATACAGATAGGAATGGCAAATTTTGTAAATCCTAAAGTATCCACCGAAGTCATCGATGGCATTAAAAAGTACCTGACAAAAAATAAAATTGATAATATGAATATGGTGGTGGGAGGATTAAAATCTTGACGAGAAAGATCAGCCCGAAAGGCAGGCTCATAGTCGCCCTCGATTTCGATAGCAAAAAGAAGGCCATAGATATTGTAAAGGGATTGAAGAAAGACGTAAAATTTTTTAAAGTGGGATTAGAGCTATTCTCCTCCTGTGGGCCAACGATAGTTGATAGTATACGAAAGGAAGGCTGTGAGGTATTCTTAGACCTGAAATTTAACGATATACCCAACACTGTAGCAAAGGCCACCCGTTCGATAACGAAGCTAAAGCCGTTTATGTTTAATGTCCATGCCCTTGGCGGCGAAGATATGATGAGAATGACAATCAAAGCTGTCAATCAAGAAACAAGAAGGCTAAAAATAAAAAAGCCAAAGGTCCTCGCCGTAACGATACTTACAAGCCTAAATGAAAATGGCTTGAAGAAGATAGGCATAAATGATAATATGGGCGCACAAGTCTTAAAGTTGGCAAGGCTTGCAAAGGCTGCGGGGCTTGATGGCGTTATAACCTCGCCGCGTGAGACCAAATTAATAAGAGACCAATTGGGCAAAGACTTTTTAATCGTGACGCCTGGTGTAAGGCCATCGTGGGCGGATTCAGGTGACCAAAAAAGGGTCGCTACGCCAAGGGAAGCGATAGAAAGCGGCACCAGTTTTATCGTAGTAGGCAGACCGGTAACAGAAGCTCCTTGTCCGCAACTCGCAGCTCAAAAGATTCTGCAGGAGATAGGGAGATGACCGAAAACGACGTATTGAAATTATTTAATAAATATCATGCCCTATTAAAAGGCCACTTTAAACTCTCAAGCGGTCTACATAGCGAAAAGTATCTACAATGTGCTTTGGTTCTTCAATACCCAAAAGTCACCCAGAAGCTCTCAAAAGAACTTGCCAGAAGGTTCTCGAAGGAGAAGATTGATCTCGTAATAGGGCCAGCGCTCGGAGGGATCACCTTAAGCTATGAAGTTGCAAGAGTGCTCGGAGTGAGGGGTATATTTGCGGAAAGAGAGTGTGGTAATATGATCCTGAGACGCGGCTTTTCCATATCAAAAGGCGAAGGCGCATTGGTGGTAGAGGATGTTATAACTACAGGCGGCTCGACAAAAGAGGTTGTCGAAGTAGTGAAAAGTTCTGGCGGTGAAGTTATAGGCGTCGGCTCTATCATTGACAGAAGCCAGGCCGATATAGATTTCGGTGTAAGGAAAGAGCGTCTTGCTAAATTATCGATTGAGACATTTGATCCTAAAGCCTGCCCCCTCTGTCAGGCAGGCATTCCTATAATAAAACCCGGCTCAAGAAGATAATAGAGTTGATTTTATTTGATAACTAAATTATAATTGTAGCACAAAATTAGTCCTACTTAGGAAACAGGTATGGCGGAAGAATTAAAAAGCTTAATAGAAAAGATTCAACAGGAAGGCATCAAGGCCGCTAGTGATAAGGCTAGAGAGATAGAGCTTGAGGCAAAGCGCCGCGCCGAAGAGATTATAGAAGAGGCGCAAAGGCAGGCCAAAGAGATGTCAGCGAAGGCTGCGGAAGAGATCGCGGCAATGGAAGAAGGCGGCGAGATCTCGCTTAAGCAGGCCGCTAGAGACCTGCTTCTCACTTTAAAGAAAGAAGTAAATACTATCCTTAATAGGCTTGTTCTCGCAGATGTGCGTAAGGCCCTCGAGCCAAAGGAACTTGTTAAAATAATAAGCGCGTTCATAAAAGAATCTGCTACTAACAAAAGTAGTTCCATTGTAATTTCGCTTAATAAGAATGAGGCCGAAGAAATAGAGAAGGGACTTTTAAGCGAGCTGGGAAAAGAGATAAAAAAAGGCATAACGCTTAAGGTTTCCGAAGATATAGGCGGAGGCTTTATGATAAGTTACGATGACGGCAAATCGTATTTCGATTTTACCGACGTCTCGCTTGCCGCATACATCGCTTCATATCTGAAGCCGAAATTAGGCGAATTATTGAAGGAATCCGCAAAAGGCGCAAAATAGAAAAAAGGCCCGATATGATAACAGGCAATTTTGTCTATTTAATCTCTACGCTGCCAATGCTTCAATTCGGCTCAAAGCCCCCATTCTCTTTTGAAAAATTCTTGCAAATTTGCAGCCGGTATATATCAAATAGAGATATTGAAGTTCTTAAAATGTCATCGATATCTGGTGAGTATGGCAAAAAAGCACCAAAAATTTCCACTTTGAAGAAGTGGCGCGATTTTGATACTGCGCTCAGAAATGAACTTGTGAAGATACGCGCAAGCCATAGGCGGCAGGACCCTATTAAATACCTTCGGCAAGACGGCATCGCTGATTCGTTCATTACCCATATCGGCATGAACGCCCACAGAAACCCTTCTGTTCTAGAAGCTGAAAAGATGCTCGATAGTGCAAGATGGGACGCCTTGGATGAATTAAAACTGGAGCATTATTTTGATCTTGATTTTCTGATAGTTTATGCGCATAAGTTGTTGATACTCGAACGCTGGGAAAGGATAGAGGCGGCTGAAGAATCCCGTATTTTAAAAGAGCTCGTATGGCAATAAAAAGAACTGGTCGCATAACAAAGATAACCGGCAACATGGTCATGGTCGAAGTTGACGGATTTGTTGTCCAGAACGAAGTTGCCTACATCGTTCATGGCAAGGAGCGCCTAAAGTGCGAGGTTATTCGCGTGAGGGCCAATAAGGCGGAAATGCAGGTTTACGAGTATACGCGCGGACTTAAAATAGGAGAAGAGGTTGAGTTTACGAATGAACTTCTATCTGTGGAGCTTGGGCCGGGACTATTGGGGCAGATATTCGACGGCCTACAAAACCCGCTTACGCTTTTGGCAGAAAAGCACGGGTTCTTTTTAAGACGCGGCGTCTATCTTGAAGCGCTGCCGGCAGAAGTTGGATGGGAATTCACGCCGCTGGCAAAAGAAGGCGAGAGGGTTCGGCCCGGAGATAAATTGGGATTTGTCCAGGAGAAGTTATTCAAACATTATTGCATGGTGCCGTTCGTCCTTAAAGAAAGTCTCGAAGTCGCTAGAATAGTAAGAAGCGGCAAGTATAATGTTAAGCAGGAAATAGCAAAGCTAAAGGACGAGGCCGGAAAATTACATGACGTTTTTTTAAGCCAGATATGGCCTGTAAAGATTCCAATAAAGGCATACACCGAGAAATTAAAACCGACGACACCGCTCGTCACAAAGATGCGGCTGATAGATTCTCTCTTTCCGGTTGCCTCCGGCGGGACGTATTGTATACCCGGCCCGTTCGGCGCCGGCAAGACGGTTCTACAGCAGTTAACGAGCAGGCATGCCGAGGCAGATATAGTCGTGATAGCGGCCTGCGGCGAGCGTGCAGGCGAGGTTGTTGAAACGCTGAAAACGTTTCCGGAATTGACGGATCCCAGAACGCTCAGGCCTCTAAGCGACCGCACAGTCATTATCTGCAATACTAGTTCCATGCCTGTCGCGGCAAGGGAGTCAAGCGTATATACGGCCGTGACCATCGCTGAATATTACAGGCAGATGGGACTAAATGTGCTGCTTCTGGCGGACTCCACGTCAAGATGGGCACAGGCAATGAGAGAGATGTCTGGCAGGCTCGAGGAAATACCGGGCGAGGAGGCCTTCCCTGCCTATCTTGAATCACGCATTGCCTCGTTCTACGAACGCGCCGGCATTGTTCGGTTAAATGACGGAAGTATAGGTTCGGTAACCATAGGCGGAGCGGTGAGCCCGGCCGGAGGAAACTTCGAAGAGCCAGTTACACAGGCAACGCTGAAGGTTGTAGGTGCTTTCCACGGACTTTCGCGCGAGCGTTCTGATGCCCGCAGATATCCTGCC
>JAHFGO010000057.1 GCA_023247385.1 Candidatus Omnitrophota bacterium
CCCCTTACTCATTTCGTAATTTCTTAATTAATGATGTGGTAGAATAACCTTTGATGAATGGCAGGCTCACAACAGCTCCGCCATATGATTTAACGAAGCTAGCACCCACGATATCTTCCGCCTTCCAGTCCCCTCCCTTGATTAGTACGTCAGGCCTTACTTTATTTATCACTTCTTTAGGTGTCCTTTCATTAAATATAGTAACGTAATCGACGAAATATAAAGCGGAAAGGATTTCGGCTCTAGCGCTCTGGCGATTTATTGGTCTGGCGGCGCCTTTAATTAGACGCACAGAGCGGTCGCTATTTAAACCTATTACTAATATATCTCCAAGCTTTTTTGCTCTCTTTAGATATCGGATGTGACCAAGATGGAGAATGTCGAAGCAACCATTAGTGAATACTATCCTCTTGCCTTTTGATCTTAATCTTGCGAGCACCTTGGATAAGACGGATAAGCTTTTGATTTTCGTCATTATCTATTTAAATTGCCCCTCTTCGATCAATTCGCATATTATATGGCCGATTGTTCCGTGTGATTCTTGTATTCGTGGCGTGTCTTTGGAATTCACAATTATAGACACTTCGCATTCTTTTTTTAATTGACCTCCATCGCCACCAATAAGCCCGATCGTCTTTAGACCAAGAGCATTTGCCTTCCTAATAGCTTCGATTATATTTTTAGAATTGCCGCTTGTTGATATGCCGAATGCAACGTCGCCAGATTTTCCAAGTGCTTCAATCTGTCGCGCGAAGACTATTGTGTATCCATAATCATTTGCGAGCGCAGTGATGGTAGAGGTATTGGTGGTGAGCGCTATAGCAGCAAGCGCTTTCCTTTCGTTTTTAAACCTTCCGACAAGCTCTGCGACTATGTGCTGACTATCGGCAGCGCTGCCACCATTCCCGAAGACGAGAAGCTTACCGCCATCTTTTAGCGCTTTTATTATTATAGTTGCGGCTTTTTCTATATTCTCTATCTGGCCTGAATACAGTCCTTCTTTTATCTTTATGCTCTCTTTAATTATAGCCTTTATTTTATCTCTCATAGTTAAAAGCACCTTATCCAAAGAATGTCTTTGCCAGTTCATATAATCTCATATCAACAGTTTTCAACTTTACAACAGCAGTCTCTATTGGCACTTCTTTTACTTCGGTCCCCTGAAGGCTTGCCATGTATCCGAATTTCTTATTCAGTATGAGGTCTATGGCCTTAACTCCGAATCTAGTGGCTATAACTCTATCGAAAGCGCTTGGAGTTCCGCCCCTCTGTATGTGGCCTAATACCGTCACCCGCGTTTCAAAATTAGTCCTCTTCTCTATCTCCTCAGCTAATGTCTCGCCTATTCCGCCAAGTCTAACATGACCGAATGCATCGAGCCTTTCTTCTTGCGTAACGACTTGGCCTGCTTTGAATTGAGAGCCCTCTGCCACAACGACAATTGAAAAACCTTTTCCCCTTGCTTGTCTCTTCTTTAATATATCGCAAACTTCGTCAAGGTCTATTTGAATTTCTGGTATGAGAATTATATCTGCGCCGGAGGCCAGCCCTGAATATATCGCTATCCAGCCGGCATGTCTACCCATTACCTCAACAACCATGATCCTGTGATGGCTTTCAGCAGTAGTATGAAGCCTGTCTATTGCCTCGGTTGCTATATTCACGGCCGTATCAAATCCAAAAGTGAAGTCAGTGCCTGAGAGATCGTTATCGATCGTCTTAGGACATCCTACTATATTCATACCTTTATTCTCTTTTATGAGCTTGCTTGCCACACCTAGCGTATCTTCGCCTCCTATCACTATCAGGGCATCGAGTTTTAGCTTTTTATAATTCTCTATGACCTTTTTTGCGTCCTCTTCGTTCTTATATGGATTAGTCCTCGATGTACCCAATATGGTTCCACCTTTAGGGAGGATACCGGATACGGAATTTAAATCCAGGTCCATTGCATCTGTGGTGATTAAACCCTTCCACCCATTTTTTATGCCTATTACTTTAATGTTATTCTGAAAAGCCTTTCTGACAACTGCTCTTATCACGGCATTAAGACCGGGACAGTCCCCGCCGCCAGTCATTACGCCTATCCTTTCCATCGCTTCCTCCGATTTGCTGTTGTTTTCTGTCTGCAAATCGTCCCGAGCGTCCTTTGCACACGCGTGGACGCGAGGGACTACCAATTTCAAACTATATACCTCCATACCTCCGATTTGCTATTGTTTTTGTGTTTGCAAATCGTCCCGAGTCCCTCGCGTCTACACATAAACAAAGGACGCTCGGGACGAGGGACTACTCTAATATTTCCCGTATTCTATACTCCCCCTAAACTGGGGAGTTTTTTCTTCTTTCTTCGGATCCTTTGACGCTTCTTCCTTATGTACAATCTTCACTACATGAACCCTTATATGTATGGGCTCTTCTACGCCAAGCATATCCTGGACTCTCGTCTTGACGATATTTTGTATCTTCTCCGTTATTTCAGGTATATGTATATCTGAAAATAGCACCACTCTATTTGTGATGGTTATTCCCTTTTTACTCGCCTTTACATTGGGCCTGAGTTCTTTTACCTCCGGCAATTGTTTGAGCGCCCTTTTTATGAAATCCTCGATAGCTGTCAGGCTGATGGTGACCTGTCCATCCGGATTCTCGAACGCTATCGTCTTCTCCCTATGAATCTTGCCCATGGTTATCTGCACTACCATGATGCTTATGAATATGAGCAAGATTCCTGTTGTGCCTAATATCAATCTTATATTGGTAGTCGTGTATATCATATTCAATGTATCTGTGATCGACTCCTGAGGTATGAGATTCAGAGATATGACTATGAATAGCCCACCAATTAACAAAAATACCAGCGTGTAAAAAAATAATGTCAAGCCGCTAATGATCCTCATATGTTCCTCCAATTTTTGTACACAAAAATTGATCCTTTCTAATCTTAACCTTTACCTCTAGCTGATTCGTCTGGGCCGTGCACACTCTCAACGACTACATCAACCTCCGAGAGAACCAGCCCCGCCATCCTCTCGACTGCTTTCTTGGTATTATCCTGTACTTCATCGGCGATCCGAGGTATATCAACGCCATATTCCACCACTATAGATACTATCAGTTTTACTTCACTATCCTTCAGCTGGATCTTTACACCTCTCACACCACTTTTTCTGAACAGTGCCTGGTATATTGTCTTCGTTAACCCGCCACCCATCTTGTGGACACCTTTAACTTCCATCGCTGCTATGGACGCAATGGTGGCAATCGCTTCATTATTGATCCTCACTACGCCTAGATCGGTAGCTCTGTCTCTATGCGTTTGGTCTTTCGTCATGAAATGCCTCCTGAAATTTGCGTGCAAATTTCATCCCGAGGCTGCGACAAATCGAAGCAGCCGAGGGATTTCTCTTATTCTGTCTTCTCAAAAAGTTTTTCAATAAAATCTGTTGAAAATTTTCCTCTTAAAAATGCCGCGCTATTCATGACCTTCTTATGAAATGGTATCGTCGTCCGTATAGGTTCGATCACGAACTCATCTAAAGCCCTTTTGCATATATTTATAGCCTCTACCCTATTTTTGCCGTGAACTATTAATTTCCCAATCAAAGAATCATAATAAGGCGAAATCTCATATCCCGCATATACATGCGTATCCAGCCTGACGCCTCTACCTCCCGGAACATTGAATGTCGCTATTCTCCCGGGAGATGGCATAAAATCGTTATCAGGGTCTTCAGCGTTGATCCGACACTCTATGGCGCTCCCGTCAAATTTTATGTCATCTTGTTTATAGCGTATCTGCTCACCGCTAGCTATAAATATCTGTTCTTTAACTAAATCGATGCCGGTGACTGCCTCGGTTATGGGATGCTCGACCTGAATCCTTGTGTTCATCTCCATAAAGTAAAAAGAGTTATCTTCATCGAGCAAAAATTCTACGGTTCCGGCATTGACGTACCCGATAGCCCTGGCGCATTTAACCGCTGCCTCGCCCATTCGCTTGCGTAATTTATTATCCAAGACAGGAGATGGGGTTTCCTCTATAAGTTTCTGATGCCGCCTCTGAATGGTGCAATCTCTTTCTCCAAGATGAATTATATGACCGTGGTTATCCCCCAATATCTGTATTTCTATATGACGCGGCCTTTCAATATATTTTTCAATGTAAACATCCGGGTTTCCGAAAGCGGCCTCAGCCTCTCTCTGTGCTGTCAAGAGAGCGCTTATAAGCCTTACGTCATTGTGGCAGATGCGCATTCCCTTCCCACCTCCGCCTGCGGCAGCCTTTACAATGACTGGATATCGCATTTCTTTGGCAATCTTTAGCGCTTCCTCCTTGGTCTTAATCACGGCCTTGCTTCCCGGGATGGTAGGGACTCCTGCCTTCTTTACTGTATCCTTCGCCACCATCTTGTCACCCATCAAGCGGATATTTTCCGGCGTGGGGCCGATAAATTTGATTTTACAGGACTCGCAGATCTCTGCGAAGTGCGCATCCTCTGCCAGAAATCCATAGCCTGGATGAACAGCCTCAACGTCTGTAATTTCTGCCGCACTTATTACGCTTGGGATATTGAGATAACTATTTGCGCTCGCAGCGCTGCCGATACATATGGCCTCATCGGCAAATTTAACATGAAGAGAATTTATATCAGGCTGCGAATATACGGCTACAGTCCTTATGCCGAGCTCTTTACAGGCTCGGATTATCCTAAGTGCTACTTCACCTCTATTGGCTATCAATATCTTAGTAAACATATTTTCTTCTTATAAGGGTTCCACCAAAAATAATACCTGTCCGAATTCAACAGGCTCTGCATTATCGACTTGTATATCAATCAACTTTCCTTTCACTTCTGACTTTATCTCATTCATAAGCTTCATTGCCTCAATAATGCAAATTACCTGCCCCTGCTCTATTGTATCTCCGATATTCGCATAGGCCGGCGCCTCGGGAGATGGTGCTCTGTAAAATGTTCCGACCATCGGTGCTTTTATCTCCAATATATTCTTCTTCGCGATCTTTTCGGCTACGACTTTTTCCATTTTTCCTTCTGCCATAACTTGAGGCGGTGCAGTTTCGGCTGTCCTCTCATACACGACTCCGCTAGGCCCTCTCTTCAACCTGATCCTCACCCCTTCTTTCTCTATTTCGAGCTCTGAGAGATTATTTTCATTCATCAGATTTATCATGTCCTTTATTTCTTTTATATACATATCATCCTCGCTTTTTATCTCGTCAAAATTTCACAGCCTCTTTCTGTGACACGGACCATGTCCTCGATCCTAACGCCGCCAAATTTTGGGATATATATTGCAGGTTCCACAGTAAATATCATCCCTATCCGCAAAATGGTTTCGCTCATTTTTGAAATAGAAGGCCCTTCGTGGACATCCATCCCGACTCCGTGACCTACTGAATGGCCGAAATATTTACCAAACCCTTGGCTTTGAATATAGTTCCTAGCTGCACAGTCAACATCGCTAGCCCTAACGCCTTGTCTTATTTTATTGATCGCCCTCTCCTGCGCCCGCCGAACCGTATCATACATTTTTTTAAATTTATTTTTTATTTCGCCGATTATAATCATCCTGGTTAGATCTGAGTTATAGCCATTTAAATTGCAACCTATGTCTATCATAACAAAACTGTTATTGCTGATCTTCGCATAAGAGGACCTTGCATGAGGCTTTGAAGAATTCTTCCCTGACGCAACTATAGGTTCGAAGGCAGTCCTTGCATTCTCCCTTATAAATTCACACTCGATCTTCCTGCTTAAAAAATATTCTGATTGGCCTGGCTTCACAAAATTTAATATTCGGTCGAGAACGCCTTTCGTAAGCCGTATCGAGGCCTTTATCAATCTTAACTCTACATCATCTTTTACAGAGCGCAAGTCCTCTATCAAATCTTTAATGGGCACAAGTTTGGGGCCTATCAAGTTTTTGAGCCTTACAACGGCTTCATATGGTAAATTCATAGATTCGAAACCGATCCTCTTCAATCTATTTTTTTTTATCAATACTTCGATAGTCTTATAGGTCGAATGCTTCACTAATTTGATGTCGAATCCCGTTAACGTATCGTGCGCCTCTTCAATATATCTAGAGTCTGTGATGAAGAACTTCCTATTTTTTGTAAGGAGCAATAGAGAATCATGCCCATAAAAACCGCTTAAGTATGTAACATTCGTTTCATTCGTTACCAGAAACGAATCTAATTTCCTGTTCTTAAGCTCATTTTGCAAAAGAGTCACCCTATTATTATAATCTATCGGCTGCATTACTTTCCTATTAAACTTATTGCCGCTTCAAGTCCCAAAAGATAGCTCATCTTGCCAAAGCCGGAGACCTGCCCCTTAGCAACAGGCGCGATCAGGGATGTGTGACGAAACTCTTCGCGAGCATATATATTAGATAGATGCACTTCTACAGTGGGGATATCCACAGCGCTTATAGCGTCCCTTATCGCTACGCTGGTATGTGTATAGGCTGCCGGATTTATCAATATTGCATCAAAACGGCCTTTCGCTTTGCCGATGATCTGGACTATATCCCCTTCGTGATCAGACTGTATAATCTCAAGTGATGCTTTCTTAGATTTCGCTATTTTTTTCAAGCCGGCATTTATCTCGCCGATGGTGACTTTGCCGTATACATCTACTTCCCTCTTCCCCAGTAAATTCAGGTTTGGCCCATGTATTACCAAGATTTTTTGCATATACCAGCCCTCTCTATTATTTATTTTCTCCTGGCATCTCAGCTTCATCTACCAGCATAATGGGGATATCATCCTTTATCGGATACGCCCTTGCGCATTTTGTGCAGACTATTTTTCCATTCTCTAACTTCACATCGGCTTTGCATGCAGGACATGCGAGGATATTCAACAATTCTTTGTTTATCATATTATCATCTCCCTCCATACCTGCCGGCAGGCAGGGGGGCTCACTCTACTTCTTTAAGCTTCACTTTAAATTGTGGACTTAAGCCATATACCAATCCACCAATGAGGCTCACAATTAACAATACGAAAAGCCATAATATACTAACAGCGAATGCCTTCTCTTTGCCGATCATGGGTCCGAAGAGAAGCACCGTTGAGCCCTCTCTTAAGCCCAACCCATTTATAGAAGGCAAAAGGCTCATCGCGCTTATTATTGGCATTCTCAACAATATGTCCATAACAGGAATACGGGAGCCTATGCCGAAGGCCAGAATGCCGATAGAGGCAAAAAATAGTATCTGGCTTATCACTGAGATCGCTAAGGACTGAAAGATAAGCATCATATTGTCTCTATAGTTATTAATTGCATTATAGAGATTTTTCATCTTCTCCTCAACGGGCTTAAGAAAAAATAAAAGAACAGAAAACTTTTTAGCAAAATTTTTATTCATCATAAATAATACAGTAACTATAGATATTGCTGTAATAGCATAGATTGTGTGCTTTATTGTTTTATCGATAAGTTGATCTTCTGCGAAGAGTAAAGCAATGAAGGCCATAAATATCATTGTGAATAGGCCTATTGCCCTATCAATGAATATGGCTGTGAAAGAACTCACTTTGCCTACGGTCTTTTTTGAGAGATAGTATGCCTTGACGACATCACCGCCGATGGCTGTGGGAAGAAAATTGTTGAAGAAATATCCAATGAAGGTTAATGATATCGCCTCGAAGAAATTTATAGGGATCGTGCCCTGTGCCTCGATTATGAGTTTTAATCTGAACGAGGCTACAGTTAAAGCGAATATAAAAATTATTAATCCAAGGCCAAATAGAGATATATTTGTCCGTTTAAGAACCCCTATAATGTCGCTATATTTACCCCTCATAATATATAGTAATATTATTATAATAATTAGGCTAACGGATGTTCTTAAGAGCGATGAAACTAACTTTTTCATGAGTATAATAATTTAACATAAGGGGGAATGGAAGTAAAGGAGGAAATTTACTTTGAATTGACTCACATTAAATGTTACCGAACGTAGATCCAAAATGCTTCGTTGACTCATAATTGATGTTACCGAATAATATAGCCCTCTAAAAAGGGGTTATATCATGAGTCCTGGAGCAAGAGCGGAGCACCATCAAAATATGATAAACCATCCATCACGGAGCCTCTGAAGCGCATATGGCTAGCTGCGAATCTCCCATGTTCTAAGCGGCTAAAAGTAATAATACCGTTCAAGAATGTCTTCATAAAGTCTGGGTGTTAGGACATACTCACTATAAAATATTTTAGATAACGATATTAGTGATGGGCTAGTAAAAAAGAAGCGGTTCCTACTTATGCAACGGACCTTATTTGTGCTATTTCGTGTACCATATTGTGTACTCTTTGTCAACACCCACTATCTTTTTTTTCATTAAAATCTCCAGGCAAGCTTTACGCCATATTCGATAGAATTATTTTTCGGCTCAATACCATACCCAACGGCCACGCCCGCGAATGTGATATTAGCTTTTTTCGAGCGCTCGATGCTCCAATATCTTGCGAATGATTCAATTATAAAATCTATCTTTTTGGTCCTCTTCTCAATCTTTACGGCGCCCCTGAGGCCCCATCCCCTAGTCTGTTTATTTTCGATGTCGCCAAGTCCCGAGATGGCGTCGCTAAGATGACTCTTTTGTTTTCCCCACCAAAAGTAATCATATTCGAGCATAGTCCCTGTCTGCCAATCATTCGCAAACGGCACAGATATCTCAAGCCCTATCGGACTATATATATAATTTGATTCCCGCTCATAGCCCCTCGCGCCGGTCGTAGTGGTTATTCCGGATGAGTCATCTTTCAAATATCTATAACCGATTCCCATATAAGGAGTGATAGATAATATTTTATACACTAAAAAATCGTAACCTACCACTCCTCTGGTCTCCGCCAAATAATCATCTATGTTGTCCGCTTCTCCGGTACCTGTGGATGAATAATCCATTTTTCCATAACTAAGCCTGCCGTCCGCCTTTATCATTATGATGTTGTGATATGCGTATGAGCCGATGATCCCGTACATGAAGCCCGAGTCCTTCATAAAATCAGGTTCCTCGTAAGCAATATGAGATATCTCAGTCCCTAACTCGACTCCGTGTTTGCGGAATATCTCTGATTCTGATTCCGCGGATGCGTATCCCATGTTCATAATCATAAAGCAAGCTATCAGCACTGCGCACCTTTTCATATCTATCAGTCCTTTCCTATGTAGTTCTTGCCAACCAATCCAGTGCTTCGACTATTACTTCTTCGGGAGGCCATTCGTGCCCTCCTTCGAATGCCTTCATTTTAGTCTTTACGCCTTCTTTAAGTAACGTATCGCGCGTTGCTCTTACTTCTATTAAATTATCATCGCCCTTGCCGACGCAATGAAATACAGCTACATTTTTTGAAACTTGCCCCTCTCCAAACCCCGCTCCGCATGCAATGACACCACGAAATTTATCAGGATATTTATAGGCCATTGTATATGCCATTCTAGCCCCGCCAGAAAATCCGGCAGAGTAAAGACGCTGTTCATCTATGCTGTAGCGTTGTGTGACATCCTCCAGGGTTGCCGTTTGGGCTTTGTAGATTGGCTCCCACGGCCCATTTCTGGCGTCTAGCGATCCCACTACAATCCAACCCTGATTAACCGAGGCAGAAGAAAATACCTTGGCGGCATAATCACCGCACGCAGAAGGGTCGAAGCAGAAAAGCACAGGCCATTTCTTGCTTTCATTATAATTTGGCGGCAAGTATACTACATATGAGTGCTTGCCGTCTTTGCATTGTATTAGTTTATAATGCAGCCCCTCCCCTCTTTCCTTGGCTAAAACATGTTCCATGATGCCAAATATAAAAAATAGCGCAAAGAGTCCTGTCAAAAGAATTTTTATCGCTCGCTTTGACATCATCTTACCTTAATGTTCTTGATAATATTACCTCTATCGGTAGGTTCGTTCATTCCTTTTCCGAAGCGCGTAGATCCAGACCGTTTTAGTTCTGTCATCTACATCGTATAAGATACGCCAATTAGCTATAACGAGACGATATTGAGCGAGATAATTATAGACCTCTATGGGTGGGTTAATTTTAGGCTCTCCTTTTGGATGAGGGTTAACTGCCAAGGAAAACGCAACATCAAGAATCTCTTTTTGTAGTGTCTTAGGACTTATATTATTCAATTCCTTAAAGATTTTTTTCTCAACAGATGGAGTGGGAAATTTTACCTTATACACGAACTCCTCTTCTCTTTAAGGCGTCCTTAAGAGATATTCCTTTTGCGCCGCTACGGATTGCTCGGCGTCCTGCCGCAATTGTCTTCAAAAGCGCTTTGTCATGGAGTTCGTCGATTATTTCGGTAAGCTTTAAGGCTTCCTCATAAGGCATGAAAACGCCGGCAGGCTTTCCATGTTCGGTTACGAGGTAAAACTTACCTGCCTTAATAAAGGCGCAAGCTTTATTACGAAACTCTCTCGCGCCCACTCTTGGGGCTCTCAATAATGCTGCTGAAAGGGTCATATTTAACACCTCCTTGTAGCTATATTTGTAGCTACATTAAAAGCATACATTGTGCTTATAGATAAGTCAAGTATTTCACTTATCGAAAATGAGGGTCTGAGATGTGAAAAGTGATGGGTTCGGGATTGTTGCGAGAACCGTCCCTATCTATACGAGTGAGATTCACCACACTACCTAAGCCATCGTAGTGATAACAGACTTCAGGGACAGGTGCCCCCTGCGGGGACACACTGTCCCTATTAAACTAATCAAGGTATTTCTTTTCCAGTGAGAATACTTTTTTTGGATAGTTAATCGTGAGGATAAAATTACTTAAGAAGCTCTTTACACCCAGAAGCGGCACATACAGATTTGGCATGAAATCTATCAGTGTATCATCGATATGGTAATTTGCTATCTCAATCCTAACCGTGTGAGAATAAGCTATTGTTATACCGTTTCCGGTATTTATCTCTTTAGAAACACCGGCTTGTAAGTTATGCCCTATCATTGCAGCGTAAGAGGCAGGGAGAGCGCATTCATCCGCACCAGTATCGATAAGCCCTAAGATTCGAATCTTCTTGCCAGTATGAGGGTTTATTATTGTAACGGGAAGCCATCATCGAGAGATATCATCCGGATTTACCTTGCTAAAGGGGATGCGCTTTAAATCCATATATCAATAGATATGCACCATGCCCTTAACCGGAACATATATTATCACCGGATCGGCGCACCCTTTCTTTACGGCCGCCTCGTAAGCTTCCTGAGGTTCTTTGCCATCCGCGATAACGACATGCGTGTCATAATCTTTTAACGCCACATATCGACCGCTATATTTTTTCTCTTTCAATAGAGTTTGTTCCATACAATCACCGCCCTTTTTAATCTGGTATAAATTTTACCATAAATTCAGAATTTATCAAGCTTTTTTAGGCTGCAACTTTTTTTGACCGTAAATAAGTCTGACGAGATGCGGCTCCGAATGAAACGGACCATATTCACTTATCCCCTTGAGGCGTTATCATAGGTATAGGTGAACTTGGAGATATCTTGTAGAGATGCGTCTTTATTTATGAGTTGCGTTAAACGACTTGAATTATCATAGGCGTATGTGGTGATAGCACCATTAGGATAAATAATTTGGGTCATGAATATTAATGCCAAGATGTGGCTCTTTTAGAAACGGACCCTATACTGGACCCTATCCTCTATTCGACTTATGCGAGAACTTTTTCTTCAAGCTTCGATATGCGTTTTTCATGAATTTCTAGATTTTCATCAAGTTTCTTTTCAATCTTATCAGCCTGTTTAGCGGTATCCATAACGGCCATATTAACACTATGCAATTCTGACTTCATTGCGTGCACGTCTGATTTCGCTGTATGCACATCTGCTTTAACTGCTTGTAATTCCATTTTTACATCACCTATTTCAGATCCGACCTTGTCGAGTTTCTTAGCCAGTATACTGTGACCTTCTGCAACAGTCTTGACTTCATGACGCATCTGTTCCATTAATATATTAGTATGACGCCCAAATCTCTTTTCGATTTCAGCAATTATATCTTTATTGTTCATATTCTTCTTCATTTCATAAATCCTCCGATTAACAAACGTAAATATATCATAACCTAATAGAGATGTAAAGATATTTTTGCCATGATGTTTGCCATGATGTTTTTGCATAATGAAGCCTCCTCTCATGTTTTGTGTCTCTATTATATAAAGACGCGAAAAGATGCAAAATTATTGCAAATTTTTTAAATTATTTTATTCGTGTAGGGTGACGCTTTGTAAGATGGCACCGAACCGTACTGCGGGCTCTGTAATTTCTATCGGAATTTTAAAGAGATATAGGTGTCTGTCCCCTATTTCGAAAATTATAAAAATTAAACATATCCACTTCATATTTTCTCCTTTCTCTTACGCCATACCCAAAATAGAATTCAGGAACAATTGTCCCCTAAAATTCCTTGACCAAAGGGGCGCATTAGACTTCGATATTAGAGCCTATGGTCTTTTGGACGAGGTTTCCGTTACTGTCGTAGGTATAACCTAATTCTGAGAGTGTCCTTCCTATCCATCTCATAACTCTTTCAGGAGTTGGCGTAAATATACTCTCCCACGCCGTTAATCCCCTCGGATCTATTAAATTCACAGGGCTGTTTATGCAATAGAGGTAGCTATGTAGCTGCCTCGGATCGTTTAAGTGTGTGAGAAGTAGGTACGGAATAACTGGACGCGCCCCAAATCTTAATGATGGATCCTGAGTTACGAACCTGCCGATTGCGGGAGCATAGTATCGGTTACGATAATTATACAGCCCGCTCTCAGCATCAAGCTGCCTTCCTGTGAATAGCCACGCATTGGAAACCGTCCCTGACTGCGAACGCATATCACCGAATGCTTTATAATTGTAACTGGCGACTTTTACACCTGAGGCATCTGTAAGATTAACTACGCTTCCTAATCCGTCGTAGTGGTACGAGTAGCCTCTTGAATCAGAGATTATCTCATCGATTCTATTGGTGTGGATGTAATAGATTGAGCTTGAAGCGGTCTTCTCTAAGATTACCTCATCACCATCATAGTAATATTGGGTAGTGGTGCCATTTAGAGTCTTAGAGACTCTCTTACCAAGGCCATTGTAGGTGTAGGATTATCAAAGAACGTATTTACTATTTTCTAGCGGGACATGTCCCTTTTTGACACGTCCCCAATCTTTCCCAATGAATCATAATTGTATGTGGCGGCATTTCCTTTGGCATCGGCAATGGACAAGAGATTCGATTTATTAAGATGCATCTGATTTACAGTGTCATAGGCATAAGTAGTAACGCTTCCTAA
>JAHFGO010000058.1 GCA_023247385.1 Candidatus Omnitrophota bacterium
CATCACATAATATCAAACGCATCCTGTACCACTAACGCCCTTGCTCCGATAGCGAAAGTGTTGGTAGACAGTTTTGGCGTAAAATGCGGCTACATGACGACAATACATTCGTATACGAACGATCAGGTTACGCTTGATTTCCCCCACAAAGATCTACGACGTGCCAGGACCGCAGCGCAGAACATAATTATAACAAAGACAGGTGCCGCTCAAGCTATAGGTCTTGTTGTGCCGCAGCTTAAAGGAAAAATGGATGGTGTTGCCATAAGGGTGCCTACGCCCAACGTCTCATTAGTCGTAGTGAATGCAGAGTTGGGAAAAAAGGCAACAGCGGAATCCATAAATGAAGCCTTCAAGGAAGCTGCGAAGGGTGATAAAATGAAGAGAATTCTTGAGGTTTGCGAAGAGCCTCTTGTTTCACGCGATTTCAATGGCAACCCTAAGTCCTGCATAATCGATGCGCTTTCCACAAAAGTGCTAGAAAACACTTTTGCCACAGTGTTTGGGTGGTACGACAACGAGTGGGGCTATAGTTCCAGAATTATAGATCTCGTCGAATATATAAGTAAGAGGGGCCTCTAGGCACTAAAATGATATTATTCAACTATGGCGGAACGAAAGATAATAAAAATAGATGAAGATAAATGTAATGGCTGCGGGCTTTGTATTCCGAATTGCCCAGAAGGAGCCCTACAGATTATTGACGGCAAAGTTAGACTCGTGAGCGATCTATACTGTGATGGGCTTGGAGCCTGTTTAGGGCATTGTCCCGAAGGCGCGATCATGATAGAGGAAAGGGAGGCGCAAATTTACGATGAAAGAAAAGTGATGAATAATATTGTAAAACAGGGCCGCAATGTCATAAAAGCCCACCTCAAACACCTTAAGACGCACAAGCAGGCCGCCTACCTTAAAGAAGCGATAGCCTATCTTAAAGAAAAAGGGTTAGAGATCCCTCTATATAACATCACATAAATTTTTATGGATATTGTAAAAGATGTAGCGTAAAATAAATAGAGGTAGCCCCTCGCGTCTGCACGTAAACACAGGACGCTCGGGACAATTTTTGTATACAAAAATCGGAGGTGCGAGATGGAAGATATAAAAATATTGAAGGTAGGCGATAAGGTGCTGGATTTTGAATTGGATGTATATTACCCAGAAAAGAAAGATTTTGGAAAGCTTAAATTTTCCGATATCTTCAAGCGTGGAAAATGGATTATCCTGTTCTTTTACCCGGCAGATTATACGTTCGTCTGTCCTACAGAGCTGGCCGATGTTGGAGTAAAGTACCAGGATATCAAGAAAGAAGGCGTGGAGTTAGTCTCTATTAGTACTGATACACATTATGTCCATTATGCATGGCAAAATTCGGAGAAAATGCTTGCCGATATAAAATATCCTATGGGCGCAGACCCCACTCACATTATTTCTAGAACGCTTGGCGTCTATGATGAAGCAAGTGGCCTTGCCTTAAGGGGGACCTTTATCATTGACCCGGATGGAAAAATTTTGGCCTCGGAAGTTAATTATTTTCCAGTAGGCAGGAATTCAGATGAACTATTAAGAAGGCTGAAGGCTTTTAAATACGTTAGGGAAAATCCCCTACAGGTGTGTCCGGCAAAATGGCAGCCCGGAAAAAAGACCCTCACCCCGGGTAAGGACTTGGTTGGTAAGGTAGGGGACAAGATAACAGTTAGCGGTTAATCGGTCCCTCGAACGCTCCTATTCGTCGCGTTCTCGGGATGAAATTTACACGTAAATTTCAGGAGGGGATATCGATGAAGGTGACGATCAGATATATGCTTAGGCCCGTTGCCCATTGCAAAGAGGGCTGTTCTAGTCAGTCCTGGGCATGACTTTAAACTGCCCGCCTTTTCATAGACGAGGCAGGAGGAAGTTAAAGATGAGAGTAGCAGTGCTTGTAGAAGATCATTATCAAGTTCTGGAAGTATGGTATCCATATTTGAGGTTAAGAGAAGCCGGAATAGAAACCGTTCTCGTTGGATCCGGCAGAAAAAAGGAATATCAAAGTAAGGAAGGTTATCCTGCGGCGGAGGAACTATCCATAATGGCAGCAAAGGTGGAAGGCTTTGAAGGCGTTGTTATTCCAGGAGGATATGCGCCGGATATATTAAGAAGACATAAAGAAGTGAATTCGTTTGTGAAAGAAATGTACGATAAAGGCAAAACAGTAGCCTCTATTTGTCACGGTGGATGGGTTTTGGTCTCGGCAGGCGTACTAAAGGGTAGAAGAGCTACAAGTTTTTATGCTATAAAAGACGATGTGGTGAATGCCGGAGCGGTCTTCTTCGATAAAGAAGTTGTTGTAGATGACAATCTCATAACGTCTAGGAATCCTTACGACCTGCCTGCATTTTGCAGGGAGATATTAAAAAATTTAGCGAAGAATAAAAAGGGGGTGTGACAATGAGTTGCGGAACTTGCGGGCCTAAAAAGCCAAAAGGTGGGAAGAAGAAATAAAACCGATTTTGGCGTTATATATTTAGAGGATAATTGACGATGATGCTGAAAAGAGCTTTATTAATCGTTGATATGCAGAATGATTTTTGCCCCAAGGGTGCTTTAGGCATTAAAGAGGGTGATAAGATAATCCCAGTTATTAATAAATATATAAAGATATTTTCAAAGGCTAGCCTGCCTATCTTTATAACGCGCGACTGGCACCCGAAGGTCACAAAGCATTTTAAACAGTTCGGCGGAGTATGGCCAAAACATTGCGTGCAGAATACTAAGTCCGCAGCGTTCCATCCCGATTTAAATATACCGAAAAATGCAATAATCTTATCTAAAGGCATGGATCCGGAAAAAGATAGCTACTCAGCTTTCCAGGCCTCCGACTCTAATGGGACCGAGTTATTTAATCTGCTGAAGATTTTTGGGGTTGAAGAGATATATATCGGCGGGCTGGCAACAGATTATTGCGTCAGATGGTCTAGCCTAGATGCCTTGAAGCATGGTTTTAAAGTTAAAGTATTGATGGATGCGATAAAAGGCGTCAATTTGAAGCCGAGAGATTCCGATGAGGCCATTGAAGAAATAGTTAGCCGCGGTGCCAAAAAGATCACATTCGATAAGTTGCCGAAGATATGAGAGACAAACCGAGTCTGTCAGTAAACAGCCTTGAGGTTCTAAAAAGAAGATATCTCTTAAAAGATGATAATCAAAATATAATTGAGACGCCAACCGAACTTTTTGGAAGAGTAGCCCATAATATCGCCCTCGCAGAAAAGAATTTCAAATCCCAGCTCCACTCAAAAGATGTGGAAGAGAATTTTTATACAATGATGCACAATCTAGAGTTCATGCCGAATTCTCCCACACTCATGAATGCCGGTACTTCCATTGGCCAGTTATCAGCCTGTTTTGTCCTGCCAGTAGAGGATTCTATAGACGGGATATTCAGTTCTCTAAAAGATATGGCCAAGATACACCAAACCGGAGGCGGAACCGGTTTCAGCTTCTCAAGCTTAAGGCCTAAAGGTGATCTGGTTTGCACTACAAAAGGCGCAGCATCCGGGCCTGTATCGTTCATGGGAATATTCGATA
Source organism: Candidatus Omnitrophota bacterium (assembly GCA_023247385.1). GTDB lineage: Bacteria > Omnitrophota > Gorgyraeia > 2-01-FULL-45-10 > 2-01-FULL-45-10 > JAHFGO01. Next base: position 3,571 of record JAHFGO010000058.1, read on the forward strand.
GGGCTACTGGAGTCGTCGTTCAGGGAGGCAGGCGTCGGGGGGCCAACATGGGAATCCTGCGGTGCGATCATCCTGACATCATCGAGTTCATAGAAGCGAAAGTTGAAAAGAGCGCCTTCTCTAACTTCAACCTATCGGTAGGGATAACTGATAGTTTTATGAGAGCACTTGTAGCGGACAGGGAATTTGATCTGATAAATCCAAGGACGAGGAAAAGAGAAAGAAAGATAAGTGCTCGTGCCATGTTTAATCTAATAACCAGTTCAGCGTGGCGGACAGGAGATCCCGGCTTGATATTTCTGGATGAGATAAATAGAAAGAACCCCACGGCAGAGATAGATCGGATCGAAGCCACCAACCCATGCGGAGAGCTTCCGCTTTTACCTTACGAGAGTTGCAACCTCGCCTCTATAAATCTCGCTAAGATGGTAAAGGGCGCTTCTTTAGACTGGGGAAAGCTTAAGAAATGCATAATGCTGGGTGTGAGATTTTTAGACGATGTCATCGAGGTAAATAAATTTCCTCTGCCTGAAATAAGAAAAATAACTTTTGCAAATAGGAAGATCGGCCTTGGCGTAATGGGCTTTGCAGATATGTTGATAAAACTCAAGATTCCTTATAACTCGAAAAAGGCAGTGACTTTTGCCAAAGGCTTAATGAATTTTATTCACAGCCAATCACTTATCTCATCGATCGATCTCGGAAAAGAGCGAGGGGCATTTCCTAATTATAAAAAATCTATTTATATAATGAAGAATTTGAGATTGCGTAATGCCACGGTGAATACGATTGCCCCCACCGGCACAATAAGCATAATTGCAGGTTGCTCAAGCGGGATAGAGCCTATATTTGCTGTAACTTTCATCCGGAATATATTATCTGGGACTAAACTATTCGAGACAAATCCCATATTCGAAGAGATGGCTAAGGCGAAAGGAATTTATAAGAAAGACCTTCTCACTAAGATCACGCGTCAAGGGAGTTTAAAAAATTTAAAAGAGATCCCTACAGATTTTAAAAAGATATTCATAACAGCCTTCGATGTCAGGGCTGAACAACACCTTATGATTCAGGCGGCTTTTCAGAAATATACCGACAACTCTGTTTCGAAAACAATAAATCTGCCCGCTGATGCAACGATAAAGGATGTGAAAGATATATATATGATGGCATACAAATTGAGGCTCAAAGGCATAACAATTTACAGGTATGGCAGTAAAGAGGACCAGGTGTTATCTTTCGATTTTAGACAAGATAGAAGAGCGATAGCTAGGGCCGAGGCGGTTGTCGCTGAATCCGAGTACTCCGGCGGATGCATCACCGGCACATGCCCATTTTAAAACCAAGAAGAGATATGGAGAAAATACACATCATTTCAAATAGCAGCCAGCCATTTAAGGATAGAATCGAAGCAGGAAGGCTTTTGGCGCAAGAGTTAAAAAAATATGGAGAACAAGATATTGTAGTGCTTGGAATTCCGCGAGGAGGGATGGTCGTTGCAGATGAACTTGCCCGGGCGCTTGAGGCGGATTTAGATATAGTTCTGTCGCGGAAACTCGGCGCGCCTGGCAATCCGGAACTTGCCATAGGCGCTGTTGCAGAAGGCGGGAAATTATTTTTGCATGAAGTGTTGTCAGGAAGATTCTCCGACAACGATTATATAAAAAAAGAGAAGGCACATCAGTTAGCTGAAATCCAGCGCCGAATAGAGCACTATCGTGTAATCCGACCGAAGGTTAAGCTTACCGGTAAGACTGTAGTAGTTACAGATGATGGCCTTGCCACAGGAGCCACCATGCAGGCAGCGCTTTGGGCCATACGCCAGGAGAGGCCTAAAAAATTGATTGTAGCAGTCCCAGTTGCGCCTGAAGATACAGTTAGAAAGTTGGCCGACGACGCTGATGAGATTCTTGTCTTGCGCACTCCTATGTTTTTTGCTGCCGTAGGTCAATTCTACACGCATTTTGGTCAGACTGACGATGAAGAAGTCTTGTCAATATTGAAAAATCGTCCCACGAATAAATAGGATTACAACTTCTTAAGATATATGATAGAATATAACCCCTTATAAAATCCTTCGACAGGCTTGAGGATTTTATCCCGAGCGAAGTCGAGGGACAAAAAGGAGAGACGATATGGATAAATATAGATGTAAGGTCTGCGGTTACATTTACGACCCTGCTAAAAGCGATCCAGATAACGGAATTCCGGCAGGGACGAGCTTTGATAAATTGCCTGATACCTGGGTGTGCCCGGAGTGCGGTGCACCAAAAGATGAATTTGAGAAGGTATAATTGATGTTGATGTCCCTCGCCCCGAGTCCCTCGCGTCTACACATAAACAAAGGACGCTCGGGACGAGGGGCTCGGGACGATTTGTATACTTAAAACAACGACAAATCGGAGGGCAAAAAATTGAAGGTAAGAATCGATCCTGAAATTTGCATTGGTTGCGGTTTGTGTGAGACCACTTGTCCGGAAGTGTACAAGATGAAAGACGACAAAGCCGTAGTCATTGCGCCTGTCGTACTCAAAGAAGCAGAAGAGACCTGCAAAAAAGCAGTGGATGAATGCCCTGTGACTGCCATATTTATAGTCGAATAAACATAAAGGAGTTGGGATGAATGATTTTTCGGTTCTGATAGGTGGAAAGGCCGGCTTCGGTATAGATAAAGCGAGCTTAAGTATAGCCAGTATAATAAACCAACTCGGCTATAGATTATACGTATACCGTGACTATCCATCTCTTATACGAGGCGGACACACGTTCTCGATCATAAGGGCATCCAAAGAGAAAATAGCCGCCCATAAGAAGGGAATAGATTTTCTCCTGGCCTTGAATCAGGATACGATAATCTGGCATAAAGATAAATTGACTGATAATGCGATTACGATCTACGATTCCGATTCTATAAAACAGGAAACATTGCCTCCGAATAGAAAGGCCGTAGCCCTCCCCTTAGGAAAGATTGTAAAAGAAGAAAATGCACCTGAAATAATGCGTAATACTTGTATCATCGGAGCATTATGTAAAGTTTTAGGGGCATCTTGGGATATTTTAGATGGGATGGTCAGAAGAAATTTTTCTAAGGAGACAGACCTTAATTTAAAGATTGCTCGGCGCGGGTATGATGAAGCTAAAGAGCTGGCTAATATAGAGCCTCTGAATCAAGGGAAGCTGCCTTTATTAACAGGAAATGAGGCAACTGCCCTCGGCCTCATCAAGGCAGGCCTCAAAACTTACATTGCATATCCAATGACCCCATCTTCTCCGATACTGCATTTTATGGCAAACTTTTGCGAAGAATTTGGCCTTAAAGTTATCCACCCTGAAAGCGAAATCGGAGTGATATTGATGGCCTTAGGGTTTTCTTATTGCGGCGAGAAAGTTGCAGTGGGGACTTCAGGCGGCGGCTTCTGTCTTATGACAGAAGGTTTAAGTTTTTCCGCAATGGCAGAGTTGCCCATAGTTATCATAATAGGTCAGAGGCCTGGGCCTTCGACAGGACTACCAACGTACAGCTCCCAAACAGAGCTGGGCTTCGCTTTAAATGCCGGTCAAGGTGAGTTTCCAAGATTTTTAGTATCTCCAGGAGATGCTGAAGAGGCATATTATTGGACGCAGGTGGCACTAAATATCTCCTGGAAGTATCAAATACCGTCGATCATCTTAACCGATAAGGCGCTGGGAGAGGGCACCTACTGTTTTGATATTAATTTAGTAAAAGAACTGAAAGAAGAGATGCCGGCATTATGGGATAGGAAAGGGATTTATAAAAGATATATGCATACCGAGACTGGAGTCTCGCCGCTAACATCCGTTCCAGATAAAGACGCTGTCATTAAAGTCAATAGTTATGAGCATGACGAATACGGCATAACAACAGAAGACCCTAAAGAAACTAATAAAATGCAAGAAAAGCGGCTGCGTAAAGAAACGTATATGAACGAAGAATTAAAGAAATACGATACGCTTAAAGTGTACGGCAGGAAAGATTCTTCAACTGCCATATTGTGTTGGGGTTCCAATAAAGGGGTATGTGTGGAGGCGGCAAAAAATTTAGGACTGAAAGTTATCCAACCGCTTGTGCTTTCACCGTTTCCTCTGGAACAATTTAAAGAAGCGCTGAAAGGTATCAAGAAGCTCATAGCCGTAGAGAATAATGCCACTGGTCAACTAGTAAGGTTAATCAATAGCTATGGTCTTAATGTAGATGAAAAGATATTAAAATATGATGGTAGGCTATTTTCTTTAGAAGAACTGGAAGCGCGATTGAAGGAGGCTGCTGGTGAAGGAATTAGGTACGTACGCGCCTAATACATGGTGCCCCGGCTGCGGTAATTTTGCTATCCTGAATGCCATCAAATCTGTGCTCAATACATTGAATGCTGAAGGGTTGCCGTTAGAAAACGTGGTCCTTGTCTCAGGCATAGGCTGCCATGCTAAAATTGTAGATTATATAAACGTTAACAGTTTCTATTCTATCCACGGAAGGGTCTTCCCGCCAGCCGAAGGAATGAAACTAGCAAATCCTAACTTAAAAGTTATAGGCCATGCTGGAGACGGCGATGCTTATGGCGAGGGGTTAGAACATCTAATATTTGCTGCAAAAAGGAATGCCGATATAACAGCTATAATTCATAATAACCGTGTCTATGGCCTCACCACAGGGCAGTATACACCGACTTCACCGTTGGGCTTTAAAGGCCGTTCGACGCCTTTTGGGACCAAGGAGCTTCCAATTAATCCTCTCGAGCTTATGCTATCAAGCGGCGCCACATTTATAGCTCGCGGCACATCTCATGGCATAGAGTTACTAAAGAAGATCTTTAAAGAAGCGATACTCCACAAGGGGTTTGCGATAGTCGACGTCTTGCAGGTTTGTGTTACCTATTATAATGTGTATGAATATTACGAAAGAAGAGTTTACGAATTGAAAGACCACGATGCATCCGACTACAATCAGGCATTGAATAAAATAAGGCAGTGGGATTACAATAGCGATGCGCCGATTGCACTTGGCGTCTTTTATAAGAAAGACGCACCCACGCTCGAAGACAGATTCTATAAGGATTTTGCTGCGAAGGATAATATAGATAGGTACGCTAAGATAAAAAAAGTGTTGGAAGAGTCTATTTAAGTGTGATGCCGAAGGGGGAATGATAGTATGAAGCCGGTTGAAATAAAAAAAGGCATTTACTGGGTTGGCGCTATCGATTGGAATCTGCGTTTCTGCGGCTCTTACAACACGCCGCGAGGCACAACTTATAATGCCTATCTCATTGTGGATGAAAAGATCGCGATAGTAGATACCGTTAAGGCTGGGTTCGAAAATGAAATGCTCGCCAGGATTGAAGAGATCGTTGATCCAGCGAAAATAGACTATTGTATTTGCCAGCATTCGGAGTTGGACCACTCAGGGTCGATGCCTTGCTTGATGAAAGCTGCCATGAAGGCAAAGGTCATCGCCACGCAACCAGGCAAAGAAAGTCTTCTTGCACATTTTGGAACTAACTGGGGAGCGGATGTGGTAAAGACTGGTGAGACCATCTCTCTCGGCGGGAAGACGCTTATGTTTATTGAAGCCAATATGCTCCACTGGCCGGACAACATGTTCACCTATATAAAGGAAGACGGCGTGCTATTCACAAATGATGCATTCGGAGGACACATAGCTACTGCTAAACGCTACGAGGATGAGGTGGGGACTGAGGCGATACAGGAGGCGACCAAGTACTTCGCGGTGATAGTGAGCGTTTACTCTTCTATGGTAGCCAGGAAGATTAAGGAGATTGAAGAGATGCGCCTTGGAATAGGGATGATAGCCCCTTCCCACGGTGTGATTTGGCGACAGCCAAAGCATATCATCGACGCATACAAAAGATGGAGCAGTGGTGAGGCGGGACGCAAGGTGACAGTAGTCTTTGATACTATGTGGCATAGCACAGAGAAGATGGCTCAGGAGATTGCCAGGGGCATTACGTACGAGGGTATTGAGGTGCGGGTTTTTAACTTGCGCACAAGCGACTGGAGTGAGATAATTAAAGAGATAATCGAATCACGGCTTATCCTGGTTGGCTCGCCCACTCTTAATATGGGGATGTATCCATCGGTAGGTGGTTTTTTAACTTTTCTAAAAGGCATAAGGCCGCCTAATAAAAAGGCAGTAGCCTTTGGAAGTTATGGTTGGAATAAAGGCGCAGTGAAGGCAATAAACGACGAGCTCGAGAAGATGAATTTCAAGGTATTGGATAGTATCGAAGTGAAATATATCCCAACTAAGGAGCAACTCTCCAGTTGCTTCGAATTTGGGAGAAATCTGACAAAGGAACTTTAGATGGCTAGAAGAGAGGGGGTGTCTATATGGTAAAGAAAGCGAAGAAGAGGAAGGTTGCCAATAAGAAGGCCAGATATGCTTGTGGCGTATGTGGTATTGTTGTTTCTGTAGATGAAGTGTGCGGGTGCGTTGATACATGTGATATAGTCTGCTGTGGTGAGCAGATGAAACCAAAGAAATAGATAATGGTCCCTCAGATGCTCCTGCTCGTTGCATTCTTCTCTCGCGGCGCTCAGGATTTTGCGGGACAATTTTTGCACACAAAAATTGGAGGTGGTGAAGATGGGGAAAAAAGCTAGGGAGATAGTCGGTGTAGATTTAAAAGAATTGATTAAAGATTTGGACAGGGCGTATTGCGATGAGTGGCTTGCTTACTATGCATGGTGGTACATGGCACAGGTAGTAGATGGCAAAGGATACGAAGATATGGGAGAGTTCCTCAATAAAATAGCCAAAGACGAGCTTGAGCATGCTCAAGAGCTGGCTGAAAGAATAGTTGAACTTGGCGGGTTGCCGACAAATGTGCCCGGGAACCTCGCAAAGAATGCCAATGCCCCATATCCCGGCGTCATGAAGAATCTTCATGATTATAATGAGATCATAAAGATTGTGATCGAAGCAGAAGCAGGCGCTATCGACGTCTATAATAAAATAGCGAAAAAGACATTTGGCAAAGATCATGATACGTATCAGCTTGCTACACACATAATGGGCGAAGAGATTACGCATGAGGAGATGTTTGAGAATCTATTAGAGAAAAAGTAGAGAGGATTGTCATGGAGAAAACAAAAGAGGGCATTATGACAGAACTTAAGGATCTGTTTCAAGGTGCAGACTGGAAGAAGGAAAAACACGTCCCTGTAATTGAGTCGCCTGATACAGCGAAGAAGGGCGAATTCTTCAAAATAAATGCAATTGTCGGCAAAGAGATCGCTCATCCAAATACCACCGCTCATCACATAAGGTGGATAGAGCTGTACTTTCTACCGGATGGAGAAAAGTTTCCTTACCAGATAGGGAAATTTGAATTCACCTCGCATGGCGAATCAACACAAGGTGCGGATACCAGCACCATATTTACGCATCCCGAGATGGTCGCCTCTTTAAAGAGCGATAAATCAGGGACTATCCTAGCTTCCTCTTACTGCAATATTCATGGTTTGTGGCAGAGCTCCAAACGAGTAGAAATTAAGTAGGATGATAGCCATAGACTATATCTTTTTTGATGTCGATGGTACGCTCGTCGACTCCAGGAAAGATATTGTAAATGCCATGAACTATGCATTAAAAAAACTGGGAGTAAATTCGCGACCAGAGCACGAAATCGTTTCATATATAGGCACAGGCGTAAAGGATTTAGTTCGTAAAAGCCTCGGGCCTAGAAACATTGCGCTTACCGAAGAAGGCGTAAAGATATTCAGCGACTACTACACGAAGCATGCTACAGACGAGACAAAGATCTACCCACATGTCAAAGAAATCCTAGATTATTTTAAGAATAAACGCAAATTCGTCCTGACCAATAGATACAGCCAATTTGCTGATATAACCTTGAATGGAGTGGGAATAAGGAAATATTTTGAAGACATATTGGGCGGTGACGATGAGAACTGCCTCAAACCTTCAGCTTGTGTCGTGGATCGGGCTTTGCCTAGATTAAAGATTGATAAGGCGAAGTCGATGATTGTAGGAGACATGGCAATAGATATCCAGACGGGCAAAAATTCTGGTATAAAAAGTTGCTGGGTCACATACGGCCTTGGCAAATTTGAGGATGTCAAGGCGCTGAAACCAGATTATATAGTAGATGACATTTTAGAGTTGAAGAATATAATCAAATAGATAAGGAGATGCTATGGCGAAGAAAGTCACTATTTACAGTACGCCCACATGCCCGTTTTGTATTAGGACAAAACAGTTTTTAAAGGAAAATAATATAAAATTTGAGGAGATAGACGTCTCTCTGGATGAGGCTAAGGCAGAAGAGATGATAAAGAAGTCCGGTCAGATGGGCGTGCCGGTTGTGGATATTGACGGCGAAATTATAGTCGGATTTGATAAGGATAGACTTAAAGAAACACTTGGGTTATAAGCGTAAATTATGATGTACGATCTTATTATCATTGGTGCGGGACCTGCCGGGATAACGGCGAGCGTTTATGCAGCGCGTAAAAGGTTAAATTTTCTTGTCATAACAAAAGATATTGGCGGTCAAACCGCGTGGAGCGGTGATATTGAAAATTATACTGGTTACCAGTTCATTACCGGGTCTGACCTGACAGCTAAGTTCGAAGAACACATGCGGCGGTACAATGTCGAACTGAAAGAAAATGAAGATGTTATAGAAGTCGAAAAGAGAGGCGACACTGTTTACGTCAAGACAACTAAAGCTAAATATAAGACAAAAACAGCGATAATTGCCTCTGGGAAGACATCGAGAGAATTGGGTGTGCCAGGTGAAAAAGAATTTAAAAATAAGGGGTTGACCTATTGCGCTACATGTGATGCGCCTCTATTTTTAGGGAAAGTTGTGGCGGTTATAGGCGGCGGCAACTCTGGTCTGGATGCAACTCTACAATTGATAAAGATAGCTAAACATATATATCTTATTAATATAACACCAAAGCTTACCGGGGATCCTATTATGCAGGAGAAGGTTATGGAAAGCTCGCTTGTTACAGTGCTAAATGACACTAAGGTCACCGCTGTAGTTGGCGATAAAATGGTTAATGGAATAAAGATAAAAAAGCAGGGCCAGGATGAAAAAGAATTGTTAAACGTTCAGGGGATATTTGTTGAGATAGGCCTCATGCCTAACTCACAACTTGCTAAAGGCATTGAGAAGAATCAATGGGGCGAGATCAAGGTAGACTCCTACAATCGGACCAACATCCCCGGCATATTTGCCGCAGGGGATGTGACTGATGTTCCGGAGAAGCAGATAGTGATAGCCGCAGGAGAAGGTTCTAAAGCCGCATTAGGTGTATTTAGATATTTAAATCAGCTCAAATGAATCCAGCCACAAGAAATCTGATTTCAGAATACCGCCGAAGACGATCCCGAATAAACAAGAGGCTGCAAGAATTCCGTCTTTTGCATAAAGGCAAAGATGAAGATATATTCTCCGAGCTTTGTTTTTGCATATTAACGGCCAATGCCAATGCCCTTCTATGTAATGAAGCAGTCGAGGAGTTGAAAAAGAGAGATTTATTGCTGAAAGGCAACGCACACGAAATACGGCCGATATTGCGCGGCAGGGTGCGCTTTCACAATAAAAAAGCCGATTTTATTGTAAGGGCACGAAATCTATTAAGGGCCGGCAAATGCGTCAATGTGAAAGGTAAACTCAATTTGCAGGATATTCTTAATACGAGAGATTG
>JAHFGO010000116.1 GCA_023247385.1 Candidatus Omnitrophota bacterium
TCTGACAACCTGTTGTTGACTATCCCCTTGTTCACAATTACACCGCGTTTTGTTGCATCGAATGCCGTTGCATCGTCTTTAAATTCCTGGATCAATAGATCCGGATTTTCCGTTTCGTATAGTTTCTTCGCTTTCCCTTCGTAAATCTGCTTCAATTTTTGCATTTTATTTTTCTCATCTTTAGGTTATATCCCAACGTGCCTGAATATTCTATCGACGTTCTTCAAGTGGTATCGTAAATCGAATAAACCCTCTATCTCTTTTGCATTCAGGATAGAATGAATTCCATCATCTTTTTGAAGCGCTTCCTTAAATTCCAGATTTTCCTTTTTGGCGCTAAATGCAACTTTCTGCACTTTGTCATAAGCCTCGTCTCGCGTTAATCCTTTATTAATGAGCTCCAGCAATAATCTTCCTGAGAATACAACGCCCCCCGATTTATTCAGATTTTCAAGCATTCTGTCTTCATGGACTATCAGCCGGCTTACCACTTCTGCAAATTTATTCAGCATATAATCCAAAAGTATCGTCGAATCCGGCAAGATCACTCTCTCCACAGATGAATGGGATATGTCGCGCTCATGCCACAATACCATATCCTCCATCGACGCCAGGGCATTTGCTCTGAGGACTCTGGCTAGCCCGCATATCCTCTCACATATAACCGGATTTTTCTTATGCGGCATGGCACTTGACCCTTTCTGCGTCGATGAAAAATACTCTTCCACTTCGCCTATCTCCGTATGTTGAAGGTTTCTAAACTCTGTGGCAAATTTTTCCAGCGATGTACCTGTAATGGCAATTGCATTTAAGAATTCCGCATGCCTGTCGCGCTGTAAGATTTGGGTGGATATGTTCGGCGACTTCAATCCCAATTTTTTACAAGTATATGATTCTACGAATGGATCTATGTTGGCGTATGTGCCCACAGCTCCTGATATCTTACCAATAGAAATAATGCTGCGCGAGCGTTTTAGCCTATCTAAATTCCGGGTCATTTCATCATAGTATAAAGCCATCTTTAGGCCAAACGTAACCGGCTCAGCATGGACTGAATGTGTTCTGCCCATCATCAATGTCTTCTTATAGCGCCTTGCCTTACTGCGCAAGATGCGCATGACTTTTTTGATATCGTCTATCAATATGTCACAGGCCTCCTGCATCTGAACGGATAGAGCAGTATCCAGAATATCTGAAGAGGTCAATCCCATGTGAATATATTTCGCATCTTCGCCGATATTCTCGGATAGATTTTTCAAAAATGCTATTACATCATGATTGGTTTCGAGTTCTAGCTCTTTGATCCGGTCAACATCGAACCGGGCCCTTTTCTGGATCTGGAATAGGGAGGCTTTTGGAATTCTTCCTAGCTTAGCTAAGGCTTCGCACGCGAAGAGTTCCGTGTCGAGCATCTTGCGGAAACGATGCTCCTCACTCCATATTGCAGACATTCTGGGAAGCGAATATCTCTGGATCATAATTTTATTAATTATTTTGGCAGCGAGATAGTATTCTATATTATAAAATTAGGTGTGTCAATCAAAGAAAAATTACTCTCTTCCTCTTGCATTTACTTGACATATATAGTAATATTAAATAAAATATGTGCAAAATCAAAATGAGAGAGTGAGATGGAATTTAAAAATAAAGTTTTAATTATTGGTTATGGCTCTGTGTCAAAATGCACCTTGCCAATATTAGTTAAACATATCAAAATACCGTATAAAAATATCACCATTATCGATTTTGTCGATCAGCGAAAAAGCTTGAAGAAATGGATTGAGCGAGGCATAAATTTTTTTCAAGTTAGGGTCACGCCGTTAAATATGGCGCGCGAGTTGTCAAAATATGTATCTGCAGGAGGGCTTCTCATAGATCTGGCCTGGAATATCGGTTGTACGGACATCCTCAATTGGTGCCATGACAATAAGGTCCTGTACGTCAACACCTCCGTTGAAGAATGGGATCCTTATGCCGATATGCACAATAAAACCCCCCTACAAAAGTCTCTCTATTACCGACAGATGCAGATCCTCGCGATGACTGCAAAGTGGGATCGTTCTACAACAGCCATTCTGGATCACGGCGCAAATCCCGGCCTCATCTCGCATTTCGCAAAAAGAGGCGTCGTTGATATAGCAGAGAGAATGCTGAAAGATAAAGGCATACCTAAAAAATATAAAAAGAATTTAGAAAAATATCTGCATGAGAGAAAATATGCCCACCTTGCAATGGAGACAGGGATCAAAGTGATACATTGCAGCGAACGCGATACGCAGATAACGAATAGGCCAAAAGAAGTAGATGAATTCGTCGGCACATGGTCTATTGAGGGCTTGAGGGAGGAGGGCGTAGCTCCGTCCGAAATGGGGTGGGGCACCCACGAGAAAGAATTTCCGCCGTTTGCTTATGTGCCGAAGTATGGCCCGGGCAATCAGATATTCTTGCCGCAAATGGGAATGAATACATGGGTAAGGTCGTGGATACCTTCTCAGGAGATAATCGGCATGGTCATAAGACACGGGGAGGCTTTTGGCATCTCCGACAGGCTAACTGTCTGGAAAAATGGCAGGGTAATCTACAGGCCAACGGTTCATTATGCCTATATGCCGTGCCATGAGACGCTCTCGTCTCTACATGAACTGCGTTGCCGAAGCTATGAACTCCAGCCAAAACAGCGCATCATGGCTGATGAAATTAAAAGGGGCGAGGACATACTGGGGGCGCTTCTCATGGGGCATAAGTATAATTCATGGTGGACGGGTTCAATTCTCAGCATAGAAGAATCGAGGCGGCTCGTCCCGCATCAGAATGCCACTACTATGCAGGTTGCCATCGGAGTAGTTTCTGCGGTAATGTGGATGATAGAAAATCCGAATAAAGGCGTGTGCCTGCCGGATGATCTTCCATACGATCACATACTTAATATAGCTAAACCCTACCTAGGAAGATTCGTCTCTGAGCCGTCCGATTGGACGCCGGCAAAAAATTATCAGGTCTTCTTCAAAGAGAACCCTAATGCATATCTAGATACAAAGAATCTATGGTGTTTCCAGAACTTTCTATTCAGGGATTAGGAGACTAAATTATGGAACAGGTTATAGCCAGAACAGAAGATGCTACAATGTTAGAAGACTTACAAAAAATTGCCAAAAAAAATGGAACGCCAGTTCTTGTTATCGATCATGAAAAAATACGTCAGAATTATCGCGAATTCAAGGAGAATCTGCCCCGCGCACAGGCCTATTACGCTGTGAAGGCGAATTCAGATCCTGCGATTGTAAATACTCTATACAGAACAGGTGCGAGCTTCGACGTTGCATCGTTCCCCGAATTTATGATAGTCTATGAGAATATAAAAAATCTCCCGCCTAAAGAACGGCAGGATTTCATATGGGACAAGATCATCTATGCCAACACCATAAAACAAATAGAGACTTTACATGAGATCGATCCGTATAAGCCATTACTCACTTATGATAACATCGATGAACTAAAGAAGATTAAAGAGCACTGTCCTCATGCAGGACTTGTCTTGCGGATAAGGGTGCCAAATACAGGTTCGATGGTCGAGCTTTCTTCCAAATTCGGCGCGCATCCGGGCGAGGCGGTCGATCTGATATTAGAGGCGTTTAAGGTGGGGCTTGTGGTAGAGGGTTTAAGTTTTCATGTGGGTAGCCAGTGCAATAATTTTGAAAATTACATACAGGCATTGCAGCTGTCGGCATCTATCTTTAAAGAATCGGAATCGCGCGGTCACAAAATAAAGATATTGGATATCGGCGGGGGATTTCCAGTAAAATACCATAATAAGGTGAAGTCATTTAAGACTCTTGCCAGGAAACTGAATAGTGAAATCGAAAGGTTATTCCCGAAAGATATTGAGATACTCGCAGAGCCCGGAAGGTTTATGGTGGCGAATGCCGGGACCTTAGTAACGAAGATAATAGGCAAGGCTGTCCGCGACGGAAAGACCTGCTATTATCTGGATGACGGGGTCTATCACACTTTCTCCGGGATAGTGTTTGACCATTGCCAGTATCATGTTAAATCTTTTAAAGATGGTGATAAGAAGGTCTGCGCGGTGTTCGGACCAACATGCGATGCGTTCGATACAATTTCGATTGCAGAAGAGCTGCCAGAGCTTGAAATAGGGGATCTTCTTTATGCGGAGAATATCGGCGCATATTCTATCGCCTCCTCAACATATTTCAACGGCTTTCCACCTGCCAAAGTAGTTCACATCAATCGATAAATTTTTACAGGCTATGCCACTTCCTCCTAGGGCGGCCTACCAGGGGGATGCCCTTTCGGCTAATTTTGTGGCTCGCTGGAATTGGTATGTTTAATATTTCTTCATCCCGCCTTCGGCGGGATTTCATTCAATTCCTTGCCTATTAATATACACTCTACGCTCGCTCACAAAATTTTTCGCCTCAAGGGCATCCCGCTGGTCGCCGTCCGACTAGTTTCGATGAGAAAAGAATAGAAAATTTTTCGGCCTGTGCTATAGGCGGAACTTTTGGGGTTCGCCTGGAGCGAATGTTGTAAAATTTTGATACATTAGGGCGATACAGAACGGCTGGACAAACTGCACAATAGCTTTCCTTATCGGCAGGTTGGACGGCCATCAAAATTTTACCACAGCAAATTTGGATGCCTAATCCAAATTTGCGACGAGCGGAAGGCGACCCCAGAAGTAAACGCCTCTTGGAGAAGCCGAAAAGCCGAAAAATGTCTTGCTTACTGTGGAGTATTTGATATAATAGACACTGCATTGCGGGGTGGAGCAGCCTGGTAGCTCGTTGGGCTCATAACCCAAAGGTCGTCCGTTCGAATCGGACCCCCGCTACCAATTTTGCAAAGCAAAATTGATCCTAAAGCACCGTTAAGCAATACGACTAAAGGAAGCATTGTAGGTGCTGAAGGACATAGAGCAACCTCTACTTCT
>JAHFGO010000117.1 GCA_023247385.1 Candidatus Omnitrophota bacterium
GCGCGAAGGACGGCTATTTTATCTCTCTCTTCGCTTGAGAGATGTGTATATTTATTTTCCATAACGCATAGATTAACATATATATCCTATGCGTTGCACTTCCTCATTGAACTGAGGATAAACAAAATCGACAAATTTGATTTTCTGCTAAAACATCGGATTTCGATAAATATTCAGGCCAAGAAAAAGAACTATCTTCTGAATTGCCCGAAACCGTCAGCTTTCTTGTATCATAAGGGCGCGACATTTATTGATCGGGAGAACAAAGAAAAACAGGCCAAAGATTTGTACTACATGTATTTTATTCTGCGGTATGCACCCGATGTCGATGCGATCTTAAAAGAAGTATCCCAATACAGCGAGAAAGGATATTTGGCGAGTGTTCCTATCAATTTAAATAAATTTTTTGAAAGAGTTTCGAGCCAGGGTTGTCTTTTAGTAGAGCAAGAAAACGGCTCCGATGAATACATCCATGATGTGCGGCAAGATATATTTGATAGATTTAAACGATTAAGAGATGTGTTGCAAGGGGCTGGTAAGTGAAGACCCACGCCGTCGGCGACATTCATATCGCTTTCTGCTCACAGCGCGCAGGCATTGGTCTGGGATAGAAGGCTCCTTGATATGGCGTGGAAGAAGCAAGTGGAAGAGCATAAATGTCAATTAGGCCGCTACAAGGACATATTTGTGGGGCACACGGCAACCGAGCTTTATAACACGTTACAGCCGATCCATGCATGTAATGTTTGGAACATTGATACTGGCGCTGGATGGTCTGGCAAGCTCACTGCAATGGATGTTGATTCAAAAGAATGCTGGCAGTCAGATTTAACGCCGGACTTATACGGCGGAACTCCGGACAAATTATAGGAATTTAATATGCCAAAGAAGAAAAGATATTTTTTTAGTGTTGTTGAAGAAATGATTATGAACCCTAAATATAAAGACTATAGAGGGGGAAGGATAGAAGTTTACGATAAAAAAAACAAAAGGGGATATGCCTGTTATGAAGCAAGATTTCTTATTCCGGAAGAATTTATAGATGCTTTCCGCAAGACGTGGGATTTTAAAGAATCCGATAGGATGCCTTTTATCCGTTGGGATTATTCTGAGGCAAAAGATAGTAAATAGCGAATTAAATGAGAACAACTCCCATTATTCACATCATAGGCCTGCCGGGCGCCGGTAAGACGATCTTAGCGCGAAGATTGAGCAATGTATTGAAAGTGCCGATACTTCGTATCGGTTGCCATAGAGCGCGATTTCCCATGACACCCATCGGCGAGGTATACCAGCTAGCATTCAAAGAAATCGATTTTATGAGATCGGCATGAATAAAAAAGTCTACCTGAAAACTTTCGGATGCAAGATGGAGCCGTTGTTACAAACCGATTTTACAATTTTTAGGAGAGGTGTATAATAAGAATTAATCCATTGAAGCGTAAAGAGTTATAAAAACAAGCAAAGAGGGAACCGAACGTAAGTGAAAAATAAAGATATATTTTCAACGGAAAAAGAGGTGAATGCAGATGAATTCTTTTAAACGCGAAAACACAGAATTGCCTTTGAGTTCGGTATGGCTTATGAATTCCATTGCGGAATACAAGGGTAAACAAGAGCTTTACGCAAAACAGTCGCCACAAGTTTTAAAGTCGCTGCTTGAAGCGGCACTTATTGAAAGCGCGGAATCCTCCAATCGTATTGAAGGAGTTACTGTTGAGAAATCCCGTCTGAAACCGCTTATAATCGGTCACAGTAAGCCGAAAGATCGTTCTGAGGAAGAAATCGCAGGGTATCGTAAGGCGCTTGATTTGATTCACGCAAAATTCAGAAGTCTAAAAATTAGTCCCGAGACGATTAAAGAATTACATCGGCTTTGTCGCGGCGAGTCATGGGATGCGGGCAAATGGAAAGAAAAAGATAATGATATCATTCGCAAACATCCAGATGGCCGTGTTGAGGTTATATTTAAACCGGTCAGCGCCGCCAAAACGCCGCGAATGATGAAACAGCTCTGCCTGTCTTATGAGCACAGCATTTCCCAGCTTAAATATCCTGAACTTTATGCGGTCGTTTGTCTTGTGCTGGACTTTTTGAGCATTCACCCCTTCAGAGATGGGAACGGCAGGGTATCTCGGCTTTTGACATTACTTGCTCTTTATCAGCACGATTTCACGGTAGGCAAATATATTAGCCTTGAGCGTATTGTTGAACAATCCAAAGATACATACTACGAAGCGCTGAATAAAAGCTCTCAAAAATGGCACGAAGCCAAGCACAACATTATTCCATGGTTTAGTTACTTCCTTGGTACAATACTGGCGGCTTATAAGGAATTCGAAGAGCGGGCGGTAAATATTAAGCCTGGAAGAGGAGCTAAGACGCAAATTGTGACGCAAGCTATTGAGCGGCAGGTTGGCGAATTCAACTTAAGCGATATTGAGCGAGAGTGTCCAAGTGTCAGCCGGGATATGATAAAAATCATCTTCAGAGAATTGCAGAAAGCAAAAAAGATTAAATGCCTTGGAAAAGGTAAGAGTGCCAAATGGAAGAATATCTAATAGGGTAATAACTTTTCCAATGGGGTAACAAATAGGGTAATAAAGGAATTCGGATGGCAAAAGAAGCATTGAAAATTTGGCTGGCCTTACCTGCTGGCGACAGAAGTAAAATCCTGAGCAACGTCTGGTGCCCGGATTGCAGCGGTGCAGTAACTATATGTGATTACAACGCGGACTTTGACGGCGGGGTTGTGGTTCTGCGGGGATTTTGCGGTACCTGTGGCCATAAGGTTGCCAGAGTTTTGGAAGGCTGCGACGAAAGCCCAAAAAAGGTAAAGAAGGCTGAGAGATGTGGTCTTGAATACTATATCTTCGATGCCCGGATTATAGGAACAGGCGGGGTGTGCGATTTTAAAGAAAATGTCCTGCGCAGGATCCAAATTGCAGGAACGAAAAGCCTGTATAACTTCGCAAGAGTCATTACTCAAGCCTTTGGTTTTTACTTTGACCATTGTTTTGGTTTTTATGATAATTTTCAACGTTACCCTGATTCAAAAATGTCATATGAGCTTTTTGTGGATATAGGAGAGGCGCCGTTAACGCCGAAGAACAAAGGCGTAAAAAAGACAAAAATACAGCAGGCATTCAAGGCCATTGGAGAGAAGAGGCTCTTTCTCTTTGATTATGGAGACTGCTGGTATTTTGAGGTGGTGTTAAAGGAAATAAAAAATACCGAAAAGTGGGATTTAAAGCCGGTAATATTGGAGAGTATCGGCAAAGCACCGTTGCAGTATCCGCCGTGCGTAGAAGATGGAGAGAATAGTGAATCGTAACAAATAACTTCAGATGAGTATCCTTTTTTGCATCTATGAATCACAGTGAAGAAATAAGCGTTTGTACCAGTGAAGATCAATCACGCTATCAGGAATTCCTTGAGATATTATTTCAAGCAGACAAAAGACGCTTGGCGGAGTTGATGGAGGCAAGGCTTGGAAGAAAAGCAGAATTAGAGAGTCAAATAGAAGGGTGCGACCGAAAAATAATTAAAAGGAAAACCCCGCGATCGAACAAAAATTATAATTTGACACAGACAGCGCATTTATTAAAAGTCCATCGCCAGACAATATATTACTGGATTAAGAAGGGTTGGCTTAAGCCGAAACGCGACAGTCGCAATTATCCCGTTTGTACAGTTTTAGACATAGAAAACCTCATCAGATGGCGAAATTCGGTCAAGAAAGAGGAAGAAAAATCTTTATAACGTTCGGTTTATACAGTTTTAGACACGTAGCCGCAAAGTTGTAACTCATTGATATGAAAGAAAATAAGAAAAAAGTTTTCATTCGCAGTTTTGGATGTCAGATGAATTTCAGGGATTCGGAGTTCGCGCAAGGGGTTCTCCTGGATGCCGGGTTTGGAAAGGCGGAGTCCTTTGAGGACGCGGATATCATACTATTCAATACCTGCTCTGTGCGGAAACATGCTGAAGACAGGGTATGCGCCAACATATGGAACCTGAAGAAGCTCAAAGATAAGAAACCGGACATCCTCATAGGAGTAATGGGATGCATGGCGCAGGCCAAGAGAGAGGGAATTTTCGAGGATATGCCGCTTGTAGATTTCACATGCGGGCCGGATGACGAGGAGGGGCTTCCGGAGATAATAAAGGGCGTCTTAAAGGACAGGCTTAATGTCGCCTCTCTGAATAATATAGGCGCGACGCGGAAGGAGTTGTTTCCGGAGCATCGGAACAATGCCCTTAAAGCCTTTGTGTCCATCAGCCACGGATGCGATAACTTCTGTTCCTACTGCATCGTGCCCTATGTCCGCGGCCGGGAGAGGTCGCGGCTGCCGAAAGATATACTGCGCGAGATAAAAAACCTGGCCTCGAGGGGTTTTAAGGAGATCACGCTTCTCGGGCAGAACGTGAATTCATATGACGGATACGGCGGGAGGCGGGATGATTTCGCCAGATTACTGGCGGATATCAATCGGATAAAAGGCGTTTTTCGCGTTAGGTTCATGACGAGCCACCCCAAAGACGCGACCATCTCCCTGTTCAAGGCGATGAGGGATCTGGAAAAGGTCTGCGGGCACATCCATCTTCCGGCGCAGTCAGGATCAGACAGGATCCTGAAGTTGATGAACCGGCGATATAGCGCCAAAGAGTATTTAAAGAAGGCAGCCTCTTACAGAAGGCTTGTGCCTGGCGGCAGCCTGACGACGGATATGATAGTCGGGTTTCCTTCGGAGTCTGACGCGGATTTCCAGAAGACGCTCAATCTGATGAAGGAGATAGAATTCGACTCGGCGTTTGTATTCAGATATTCGCCAAGGCCCTTTACAAAGGCCTCTAAACTGATAGACGACGTCCCTGAAGAAGTCAAAGGCGCAAGGAACACCCTTTTATTGGACGCGCAGAATCGTATTTCAAAAAAGA
>JAHFGO010000118.1 GCA_023247385.1 Candidatus Omnitrophota bacterium
GTTGGAGCGGAGGGTTGAAGGTTAATCTTCCTGCCAGTATGCGATGTCGTAACCAGAAGTGGGGCCGGTTTGAGAGAGGGACTCATCATAATGAAAAGAGCCATTACCAACAATAGTTACCGTATTGCCGACAATAGCGCCGAAGACAGATGCATTGCCGCCCGCAGATATGGAAACCTCAGGAGCATATATAGTGCCGTAAAAATTGCTCTGACCGCTATAGCTAATACTTGTCCCGGAGTTTAAACCGTATAACTGAAGATTGCTCGAAATGTTGGTTGTGTTTATTATGCCCTGGCCGCTGAAAGTGCCATTGCCGCCAATATAAATCTCAACGCCAGCATTAGTATATACCGCAGACTGGCCTGAGGTAATAAAATTATTTTTAACATAGATATGGGTATTACTGCTTATTGTTAAGGAGCTCTCTCCGGACAAGGTAATGCCGTTGTAAATATAATTACCTGTGGGGATAGTTAACGTTGTATTGTGGCCTTGAGGAAGATTTAGATTGCCGGAGCTCGTCAGGCCATTAAAATAGCTTGGTAGGGCTATTGGGTCAAGCTCCACATCATTGCCGGAATAGAAAACTTCGCCGCTAACATTGCTTGGATTGACCCCTGAAGCACTTCCGCTTGGTCCAATGAAGGCATCGCCGTGTATCGAGGCATTTTCCAATAACGTCAAAGTCCCGTTAGTCCCAACATTTCCGTTACTTCTGGCAGTTAGAAGAGAATAAGGCCCAAGACTTGAATCATAGCTATCGACCATGGTGTTACCAGACAGGCTTACGGATAAGTTTCCGAAGATGCCGTTATTAAAAAGGGCGTGTGGAAAGACCTTGACCTTTACGGTCTTCTTGACAGTTGGATTTGCCATAACAGGAATGAAGCCTGTAGAAGTAATTATGTAATTTCCTGGCGAGGTATTTTGAGCGCTTACGGATATATCACCGACTATCTGACCTGAATTATCTGTAAAATAAGAAAGCGTCAATGTCTTTGGATTTATACCAGACCACCCTGCAAACTGCGCATTGTTATGGATGATATCCCAGACAGCAAGCTCTGCTCCTGCATCAGCTAGGTTAAGCGCTCTCAAAGACTTAAATGATCGAGTTGTCCAGGAGAATTCGTGCACTGTCCAGCTTATCAAAGGAATTATGATTACAATGAATGCTAGAGATACCAGTGTAACGCTTAAAAGAATAAAGGCCCTTTTATTGCTCATAGGCATCTTCATCTAACATATTCCCATTCGTAATTCATCAGTTTCACGGTGGTGCCAGGATTCACCCTGTAATCTTTTCCGAGTATCGTCTGCACGATGGAAACCCATATGGTAAGATGCGTAATAGACGATTTATGGGTTATGCTGGAGAGGCCAATGCCATCGCGAGCGATGTATATGGATTCAACCGATTTTTTCAGGACGTTATCATATGCAAGCCGCGCTGAATTAGGTCCAGGCATGACAGTCTTCCATAGATCGCCATTATTAATTCTATAAATTATATAATCAAACTTATGGTTAACATCAATGATATTTCCAGACATATCTATCGACGGCACCTTTAAAACGAGACAACTATTTGTAGTTACATATCCGGTATAGTAGTCCATTATGCGTATCGCCATCCGGCAGTCGCGCGATATGATATCTATTGACTCGCGGCCCTTTAGATAAGAGGATAGATAACTCATAAGGACCTTATAGTCTTTATTCAAGGATAGAAAGGCCTCAGTAGCTATCCCTATTACAAGCATGAAGATGGCCACAACCACCAGAAATTCTGTGAGCGTGAACGCCTTCCTATTTTTTATCATTTTTTATTGATTCCATGTTCTGTCATTAATGTAACGATCGATCTATTTGCATATTTACCGTCAAAAGTCGTCCAATCCAGTTTAAAAGTGATTTTAACTATATTATTTTGCCCGCCATAATTGGATCGCAATATAGTGCCCGTAGCGTTATGGAGAGATGACATCCCGCTCGCTGAGAATGTTCCGCCTAAGGATTGGATATTTGAGAAGGGAAGTTCCCGCACCAAGCTCACCTCTTCCTGAAGTGCCAGGGCCGCAGTTCGTAATTCCATCACCCGCCTTAAGTAATCGAAAGAAATCAGAAGGGAAGCAAAAAAGGCAACTACTACGATAGCGATGAGAATTATCGCTAAGAGAGCTTCGACTATAGTGAAGGATTTAGTTTTAAGTAATCTCATATGTATGCGCCTTGTTGGTTAAGTATATATCCTAAAAGGCAAAAGAACAAGTCGAATTTTGTCCGCTTTCGCGTATTGGGTTATTCAGAGTAGATAGCCTTCGGCGGACATCCGCCGAAGTAGATCTTCTATGAATAGCAAAAGCTACGAAGGCGGATGAATTTAAAATCTGTTTTTAGGCCCAGAATCTAAGCGCTCGAGGATTCGGGATGCTTCCTTCTCACCACCTTTTTTCCACGCCTCATATATCATAACGAGCATCTTCATAGATTTAGAATCAACTATCCACTTTATGCCCAAAAGCAGCGTGGCCACGAGTAGTTGTATAAAATAGCGTGGCGTTATGAATGAGAGCGCGAATGAAAGGACGGCGAAAACGAGATAGAAATTTATCTTTTTCATAATGTTCACCTTTCTTTTTTTAAATAATTTAACCGAGTCATAGGCTGATACCATCTTTTCAAGGCATTCGTTGCAGCTGGCGATGTGATCTTCGCAGCGCTGTTTGGCTTGGATGGATAAAAGATTGCCAAGAAAATCTGATAGCTCAACTTCTGTAGGGTGAATTTTTGTTTCAATCTTAAGATCAGTCATAAATTCCTCCTATATATAAAGACGTAAAAATGGTTGAAATTGTTGCAATTTTTTTTGCCTCATTATCGATAATCTATTAAAGCCTTTTTTAATTTCTCTTTCGCTCTTTTCATGTAACTCGAAATTGTCCCTTCCGGCAAATTTAAAATATTTGCTATTTCATGATATTTTTTATCATGCAGAATGTTCAATTTTGCTATTAGCTTTTCTTTGGTAGGCAGCCTCTCTATGGATGAGTTTATTTTCTCCGACAGTTCATTTTTTGACAGTTCGTCTCGAGGATCCGATTTTCCGGATGGAATAATTTGAGCCAATTCTTTTTCATCTATTTTTTCATGCAAAGATACAGACTTAATCGCTTCTATATTCTGTTTATTTCGTAGGTATTCTATGGCCATATTCCCAGAGACGATGGCAAGCCAATAGGATATATCTTTTCGGTTCTTAACGCTCTCAAGTTTTTTATCCTTCCAAAGCGAGGTCAAAATGTTCTGTTGAATATCTTCGATATCTTGACGCGTGAGGGTAAAGCCATATTTTTTTAGGCGATTGTCTATTGAGACAGCGATAAGATTTGAATATTTGCGTATGAAGATAGCCCAAGCTATAAGATCCTTGTTTATGCATGCTTCGACAAGCTTTAAGTCGTCTTTAAAAGATTCTTTTCTCACGCAGGATAAAATAACACAGGTTGAATAATGGGGTCAAGAAGAATGTAGGCAGGCAGAATTTGACATATTTTGTAAAAAAGAGTATACTTTAACGTTAGATTGCAGAGCCTGCCTGCCGGCAGGCATGGAAAGAGATGGAAGACAAGGATAAGACAAAAGAAGAACTCCTGAGTGAATTAGCAGGCTTGCGCCAAATGGTATCTGAACTGAAGGCCGAAGAGGCCGAGCATAAGCGTGTCGAAGAAGCCATCAGCCAGATGCAGGAGGCCAATTACAGGGCCATATTTAATGCGGCCAATGATGCCATCTTCGTTCACGATATGGAGACAGGACAGATATTGGATGTCAATGAGAAGGCATGCGAGATGTTCTGTTACCCTAAGGATGAGTTGCTGAAGTTAGACGTCGGCGCCATAAGCTCCGGCGAAGCGCCGTATAACCAAGAGAATGCTGTGCGGTTGGTTAACAAGTCCGCCCAAGGAGAGTCTCAACTATTCGAATGGCACTGTAAAGACAAGGCTGGCAGACTATTCTGGGTTGAGGTTAATCTTAAACGCGCGGTGATTGGCACTAAATATCGCATACTGGCTGTCGTGCGTGATATAACAGAGCGAAAGATAACGGAAGAGGCATTAATGCAGCGCAATTACCAGTTAGAGATCCTGTCACGCACCAGCCAGCATATAAATACAGTGCTTGAGGTGCCGGTCATATTGCGAACCCTTATCGGCGCGGCTATGGAACTGGTTAGCGCAACAGGAGGAACCGCAGGTTTACTCGAAGACAAAAAAATGATATTTAATGAATATAATAAAGAAGGCAAGATAGAGCCCATTCATGTTACCTGCGAACCAGGCCGCAGTATATGCTGGTGTGTATCTGAAGTCTCTAAGCCTTATATTTCTAACGATGTTGAGCACGACGAGAATATTAATCCTGAAGTCAGAAAAACCTTTAATATATATAATCTTATCTGCATTCCTATCGTCTGTAAAGATGGTAAAACTTTAGGTTGTTTTCAATTACATAACAAAAGTGATCGAAAACCATTTGATACGCAGGATGCCTTTATGCTTCAAGGGTTAGTTGCCAGCGCAGCTGTAGCGCTGGAGAATGCGAGGCTTCTGGAGGAGCATAAAAAGTCCGGAAAGAGGTTGAGGGACCTGTACGGCGAACTTCTGAAATCTCATAAAAAGTTAGAGAAAGTTGCATTGCTAGATGTACACACAGGCCTTTACAACTATCGCTATCTAGGGAAATTTATAGAAGTGGAATTTTATCGTTCCAGAAGAGATGCCCATCCGTTCTCAGCTACAATGATAGATATAGATTATTTTAAATCAATAAACGATGTGTACGGCCATAGATTTGGCGATCTGGTTTTGAAACAGTTTGCTGACCGACTTAAAAGAATGGTACGACCATATGATGTAGTTATTAGAT
>JAHFGO010000059.1 GCA_023247385.1 Candidatus Omnitrophota bacterium
CTCAAATTTTACCGATCTTCTTTTTAATAGAGCTTTTTCGAAACTATTTTTGAAGTCTTCCGCTAGAATTTGATTTTGCCCGGATTCATTGACAAAATTTTGCAAGGATATCTTGATGGGCTTCTTGTCTTTAGTCAGATAGGAGAGGCTTGCCTCTTGTGCCACAATAGATTGAGCGATAAACGATAACGCAAAGACCATCCCAAAAATATATGATCCCTTCTTCATATTCTACCTCCTATTAATTAATCGTTGAAATAGCCAGACGCATGTATTATAATATTAAATTAATATTATGGCTAATTATATTTTGGAATTCAGCAAGAATTATATATTTTGGACATCTGCCAGTGCTTGGATAATAGCCCAGACGATTAAGGTAGTGCTGGGTGTGTTCAGAGAAAAGAGATTTAACTTCAGATGGTTTGTCGGAACAGGCGGCATGCCAAGCTCCCACACGGCAGGTGTTTCAGCGCTCGCCACTTCCATAGGCATCACCTATGGCTTCGATTCTGCGATATTCGCCATCGCGCTTACTTTCACATTAATAGTTTTGTTCGATGCACAGGGGGTGAGGCTTGCGTCTGGCAGGCAGGCTGAAATTTTGAATAAGATGCTGGATGACATATATTGGAAAAAGAAATTGGATGATAAGAAATTAAAAGAATTTATCGGCCATACGCCAGTGGAGGTTTTTGCCGGCGCAGCCCTCGGAATCGTAACATCGCTATTGCTTTATAAATAAAAGGATAATCTCATGCAAAAGAAATTTTTAATCATAGGCCTAACTTTGATTTTTGTGTGCATTGCAGCCTTTTTAATCTATCACGTTGTTGTCAACGCCAATATTTTTAAATGCACGCCCAGTATCGCCGTCGATGAAGAAGCCATGTTGTTGGACAAGGCACAAAAATTATTTGCCGATGGAGAACTTTTAAAAACAAGGGATCTCTATCAAATGATAATTGAAAAATTCCCAAATTCAAAAAACATAATTAAGATGCAAGAGGCATTGGACAATGTGAATATGGCGATACTTTTTTCTTCTATACCAGCGCGAGACTCTCTGGTCTATGAGGTTCAGAAAGGCGATAGCTTAAGCAAGCTTGCTAAAAAATTCAATACCACGATCGAGCTCATCTCAAAGGCAAACAACCTTAAAAATTATACCATCAGGCTCGGTCAGGCCCTTAAGATAACTAAGGCGGTCTTTAGCATAGTTGTAGATAAGTCCCAGAATATATTAACTCTGAAATCCGATGGCCACATATTAAAAACCTACAGAGTTTCAACCGGAAAAAATTCCTCAACGCCTGTGGGAAATTTTAAGATCGCAACCAAGGTTGTTAACCCAGTGTGGTATACTCAAGGCGCGGTGGTCCCCCCAGACAGTCCAAATAATATTTTAGGTTCTCGGTGGCTGGGCATATCGAAGCCTGGTTACGGCATACATGGTACTCTAGACCCGCAATCTATAGGCAAGAGTGTCACGGCAGGTTGCGTCAGGATGAATAATACTGATGTCGAGGAATTATATTCGATAGTTCCTGAAGGAATAGAGGTAGTGATAGTAGATTAAGTTAGGAGTTTTGACGTGGCAAACGCGCCAGGGCTTGACTTTGAAAAGCCCATAATAGAATTAGAAAGGAAGATAGAGGAGCTTAAGGGGTTCACAGCCCATAAGGATATAGACATATCAGGTGAGATTAAGAGACTCGAAGAGAAATTAGAGCACATCAAAAAAGATATATATGATAACCTTACTCCATGGCAGAGAGTGCAGATAGCACGCCATCCTAAAAGGCCTTACACGCTGGATTATATAGATACAATGATGACGGATTTCATTGAGCTGCACGGCGATAGGCACTTTGCGGATGATCGGGCGCTTATCTGCGGCCTTGCTAAATTGGATGGCGAGGGAATAGTGGTAATAGGGCATCAAAAGGGCAGGGACACAAAAGAGAATCTGCAAAGAAATTTTGGTAGCGCTCATCCTGAGGGATACAGAAAAGCTTTAAGAGTAATGAAGATAGCAGAGAAGTTCTCACTTCCCATAATTTCATTTATAGATACGCCTGGTGCGTATCCTGGCATTGGTGCAGAGGAGAGGGGCCAGGCAGAAGCGATAGCATATAATTTAAGACAGATGGCGGATTTAAAGACAATAATACTTGTTTTTGTAATCGGCGAAGGAGGGTCCGGAGGAGCTCTCGGCATAGGGGTGGGCGACAAAGTTTATGTGTTAGAGAATGCATACTATTCAGTCATATCTCCAGAAGGTTGTGCCGCTATATTATGGAAGGAGCGCTCGAAGTCTCCCGAAGCAGCAGCTGCACTGAAATTGACAGCGAAAGATTTATTTGAAATGCATATAATCGATGATATAATAAAAGAACCGCTCGGTGGTGCACATCGCGATCCACACCAGACGGCGGAAAATATAAAGAAGGCGATAAAGAAAGATTTAGCGAGCTTAAAAAGCATACCTAAAGAAAAGCTCGTAGATATGCGATATGCTAAGATTAGATCTATCGGCGTTTTTAAGGAATCGTGAGGGCAGGAAAAAGAAGGTTCTGATAAAAATTCCGAGTGATATAAAATTTATAAGAAAAGTCTCGTCTAAGATTTTAAAAAGCCTCATCCCTTATAACGTAGATGCAGACAAGGTATTTGATATAAAGCTGTGCGCAGAAGAGGCCATCAGAAACGCCATAGTGCACGGCAACCGCTCTGATAAGAAATTAGTGGTTAAGGTAACTTATTGGGTAGAGTGGGATAACATGAACATAGAGATTGAAGATGAAGGCAAAGGTTTTGATCGCAGACTAATCCCTGACCCAACGGTGGGTGACAATATAATGAAGGGATCGGGTAGGGGCGTGTATCTCATAAAAAAATTGATGGACGGTATGAAATTTAACAAAGCAGGAAATAAGATAAGGTTAGTGAAACACCTAAAATGAGTCGCGTTAGAAATGCAATTTCTAACGGGATGAGAGGAGAGTGACTATGGCTGTAAAAATCGAATCCAAAAGCGGTTTGACCGTATGTCATGTGGACGGGGAGATAGATATTAATTCAAGTCCCGGTATAAAGAAAACATTCGACAGTCTCATCTCCAAGAAGACGCCAAAAATAATCATCAATCTGTCGAAAGTCACATATGTGGATTCGTCTGGACTCGCTACGCTTGTAGAGATATTGAAGAATATGAGAACTTATGGCGGGAGATTGAGGCTCACCAATCTATCTTCTAAGATAAAGAGCCTTTTTGAGATAACAAAATTGGAGAAGCTCTTCGAGATATTGGCTGATGAAGAGGAGGCCATCTCAACATTTGTATAAGGTGGTGCCATGAATTTTTTGGATAAAATAGGAAGCCTTATCATTGGTACAGGCCAGCACGTTATAAATGTGTTGGCTTTGTTTTTCGAGACACTTTTCTGGCTGGCCATAGGCCCATTTAAAAAAAAGATAGCAAAACGTGATAGCATTTTCTTCCAGATGGTCTTTACAGGGATTGGCTCGCTTATTATAGCATTCTTCGTTGCATTCTTTACAGGTATAGTAATTGCCATGCAGAGCGCGTATCAATTATCGAGATTCGGTGCCAATATTTATGTTGCCCCTATGGTAAGCGTAGGCCTGGCAAGGGAGCTGGGCCCTGTTTTGACAGCCCTTGTAGTAGCCGGTCGCGTGGGAGCTGCAATTGCAGCAGAGCTCGGAACGATGAAAGTGACCGAACAGATAGAAGCATTAGAGACCATGGCGCTAAGCCCTGTTAGATTTTTAGTGATACCGCGCTTCTTAGCACTTTTAGTGATGTTGCCATGCCTTACTATATTTGCTGACATCATAGGTATCTTTGGTGGGTTTTTAGTAGGCGTCTTCAACCTCCACCTCGATCCCTATAGGTATATAACATTCTCTTTTAAATTCATGGAATGGAAGGATGTGTGGACAGGATTGGTGAAGAGCGTCACATTTGCGATTATAATCTCAATAATAGGTTGCTACATGGGGCTCAGGACGAAAGGTGGGGCCGAAGGTGTTGGGAAGGCAACGACTTTAAGTGTAGTGACAAGTTTTATCCTAATAATACTTTTCGATTGTATATTAACCGGCATATTTTACTTTTCACAAAAATAATATATATGAGAGAACGGTAGCTATGGATAAGGAAGTTGTAATAAAATCAGAAAATGTCATCAAGAACTTTGGGGACAGAACCGTGCTTGATGGCGTGAGCCTCGAAGTTTACAAGGGGGAGACTTTTGTAATTATGGGTGGGTCTGGTTGCGGCAAGAGCACATTTCTTCGTCATCTAACTGGCGCACTCAAGCCGGACTCCGGAAAGATCTATTTATTGGGTAAAGACTTAAATCTCCTTAACGAGGATGAAATGGATAACCTGAAAAAAAAGATCGGCATGTCCTTTCAATCCGCCGCACTTTTTGATTCGATGACTGTCGGAGAAAACGTAAGCCTTCCGCTAAAAGAACATACGAAACTAGGTAAGAGCGTGATAGATATAGTTGTTAAGATGAAGCTGGAATTGGTGGGCTTGCGTGGGTTTGAAGACCTGATGCCAAGCCAGCTTTCAGGTGGCATGAGAAAGAGGGTGGCCTTAGCGCGCGCTATTACGATGGATCCAGAGATAGTCTTTTACGATGAGCCCACAGCGGGGCTGGATCCGATAGTTGCAGGCGTCATAGATAAGCTGATACTGGATTTATCGAAGAAGCTATCTATCACAAGCGTTGTTGTCACGCATGATATGAAGAGCGTATTCTCGATAGCCGACAGGGTTGCAATGCTTTATGAGGGAAGAGTGCTCGAAGTTGGTACCTCAGACGAGATACGAAATAGCAAAAATCCAATGGTTCAGCAATTTATTTCAGGAAGCCCTGACGGACCTATTAGATTTTTCCAGCAGAAGGATGATTATCTGGAACAATTAATTAAATAATTATAGAGGAAAATAGAAGGGAGAATTTGATTATGAAGATAACTAATGAATTAAAGACTGGCATAGTCGTCGTCGCAGCGATATTGGTAGGTATAATCTTTTGGGTGAAGACAACTGATTTCAGCGGTAAGCCATATAGGGTAAAGACCTATTTTAATTACGCTGAAGGTGTAAAAGTCGATTCCATCGTCAAGCTTTCAGGCATAGAGGTGGGCCGCGTAGAGAAAATAAAATTTGAGTATGTGCCGGAGACTAAAGTCGAACTTATCTTAGCGCTTGATAAAAAAGCGAAGGTTCGGGAGGACTCCGTAGCATTCATCGCTACAGCTGGCCTGATAGGCGATGCTTATATTGGCGTAACCCCAGGCCTCGCGGACAAGCAATTTGCAAAAGAAGGCGCCATCTTGATGAGCGAAGATCCGGTCGAGATGAGAAAACTCATGAAAAAGGCGCAAACTATCGCGGAAAGCTTAGATAATGTTCTGACGGAAGTGAAAAGTTTAGTTAAAGATAATAGAGGCCGTATAGATAATATAGCAGTAAATTTGGAACAGACCGCCGTGAATTTCAAAGAGTTCAGCGAGGACATCAAACAGCATCCGTGGAAATTATTGATGAAGGGAAAGTAGGGGTAGGATATGCTAAAGTTTGCGAAATATGCATTTCTTTTTCTAATTTTGACTGCATCTATAGTATGTTTTTCTGATATCCTTGTGCGTGCCAAGACAGATGCCGTAAAGATCATCTTTATAAAAGGCAGCCCAAAGATAATGAAAACAGACACAAGCCAGTGGATTAGCTGTAAGTTAAATATGGTTATCCATAATGGCGACAGAATAAAGACAGTGGAAGATGAAGCTGTCGAGATATCTTTCCTGGTGGATAATTCTAATATAGTAAAGATCGATGAGAATACAGATGTTTTCATTAAAAAGGGAGAGCCTCCTTATTCCATAGAACTCTTAAACGGTTCAGCAATGGCTCTCATAAAAAAGCTGCCGAAAGATTCGGCATTTGAGATAAGAACGCCAGCCGGTTTAAGCGGTGCCAGGGGCACTGGATGGGGCGCGAATACGGACGGTCTGAAGGTTGCATTCGATGCATTTCAAGAGCACATCTACGTAAAAGGGATAGATAAGGCAGGAAACGAGATGGAGGCCGAGCTTATTGTTAAAAGCGGTTGGAAGACGATAGTAGAAAAGTTTGAAATGCCCGAGAAATTAGAAAAATTGACTAATGAGGAAATTGATAGATGGAATAAATGGATGGACGAACTTGCCGAAAGAGGAGGTGGACCGAGAAGAGAGGCGCTTGAACGAGCCGGCAGGATAGAGCGGCAGACCGAAGGGGCTGTAGAATCGAAAAGAGAAAACATCAATGAAGCGCGGGACTTGGAAAGAATAGAGAAGAGATTGGAGTCTACAACGAGTTCCAGCAGGGCAAATCCGCCGAGTTCGTAGGATAATGGATATGCGAAAGGTAGAATTAAATTTATTAATTATAATTTTATTCTACTTTATGAACTTGTTATCAAGCATAGCGATGGCTACGACATTAACAGTACAAGAACAGGAACCCAAATATAAGTATATAGCTGAACCGTCTGAGAAAGCATTTATACAAGAATCCCGTTCCAAAGATAACCTCGTATCTAACATGATATTAAGTCTGATTCAGGGTGTTGATACAAATCCGCTTCTTGATTCAACAAAGAAAGCCGATAATTATACGGAAGAAATACTGGACATGCATTTTAAATATCCTTTATTTGGCCCAAACCGCGGGTTCACAAACTCTAAATTCGGTTTTAACATCACAAATATTAATTACTACAATATAACAGATGTTGATATATTTGATGGTGTAGCCGATGTGAAATTTGAACAAGAGATCTCCCGCGATATCACTTTAAGCGCAGGGTACACATTTGAATTATTGTGGTTCCCGAGCGATGAGAATGGAAACTTTATAGGAAATGAGATAAATGCGAGCGCAAAACAGAAACTGACCGATAAAATTTATCAAAAATGCTCGTATAAGTTGGTTTTTAAAAATTTTCTGGAGAGAAAAGCAAGGCTCGGAAATGCTAATTTTAGTTCAAATTTACGATCCGATATTAGAAATGTATTTGAATATGAATTAGGCGCCTATATTATAAATGACACCAAGGTAAGGGTCATAGATCAATTTTATATAAGTGAGTCCAATGATCAATATTTTGATTTTTATGATTACATTAACAATAGAGTCGGCGTATCTATGATCCAGCTCTTGGTCAAGAAGCTATACAATATAACAGGCTTCTATTATCAGAGAAGGAATTATGATGCAAGAAAGGTAAGCGATAGAGATGCAAACCAGCGTGACAATCTTTATATAGTTACCACCTCCTTCCTATATGATGTCACAAAGGATATATCAATTTTTGTCAACTATTCTCATGCTGAGAATCATACAAACGAACCCCTGGAGAAATATTCTAATAATATATACTCAACCGGACTGCACTACTCATTTTAGAAAATGGGATTTAAGACATTCAAAAGAGTTTTAAAGTTTTTCATCCCGCCCATTATAATTCTCTCCATAGCCAGCGTATCATATCTTCGAGCGTTGGATAACTATGAGCTCGGCGCTCTAGATTTCAGATTCCGCGTCCGTTCGGTTATCGCTAAAATTCCTGTAACGGACAAGGTGACAATGATAGAAATAGGCGAAGATTCTATTAAAAAATTAGGCCGATTTCCTTTCGACAGAAGTTATCACGCCATCCTGATAAAAGCGCTCTCCGAATTTGGCGCAAAGGCCATCGTCTTTGACATATTCTTCAGCGAGCCCCAGGAGCATGACAGAGAGCTAGAGGACGCGATTAGAAAGGCAGGCAATGTTTATCTTCCGTTCGCATTCGATATAGATGTGAAGAAAAGAGATAGGGTAATATCGGCGGATGATTATCTTGCTAAATGTTTGGAAAATTTTGCGCTACTAGCCAAGGGGACAGGCCACATCAATATCGTTCCGGATATCGATGGAAAATTCAGAAGAATCCCGTTGTATATACGCTACGGGAATGGGCTATATCCATATCTTTCCTTCCTGGCGAGCTGTGACTATTTGGGCATTCCAGAAAAAGACATAAAGATCCTACCCGGGAAATATTTACTCTGCGGCAAGGAATTAAAAATTCCATTAGATGACAGTTCAAATATGATAGTGAATTTCATAGGCAAATGGGGTGGCGCCTATAAGCATTATTCCTATGTCGACGTATTACAATCTTATTTTGCGTATATAGCCGGCCAGAAAGCGACATTAGACCTAAATGAGTTTAAAGACAAAATCTGCATCGTTGGCTTGACAGCAGCAGGAACGGGAGATCTGCACCCAAGCCCTTTTGAAGTGCTCTATCCTGGCGTTGGCATCCACGCCGATCTTTTTAACTCGATGATGAACAAAAAATTTATAATACGCTCTTCAAGAGATATTAATTTGCTGATACTATTAATATTGAGCTTATTAATGTTACTTATGATATTAAAGACGAAGCCTATAAAAGGGCTGTTGGCATTAGTGACGTCGGTTCTTTTTTTTATTGGCATCTCAATATATATATTCAGTTTTTTTGACATATGGATAGATGTGGTCTACCCAATTTTAGCAATGGCCTTCGTTTACATTTCGCTTACGCTGTATAAATATATTGTTGAATGGAAGAAGCGGATTACTTTTGAGAATGAACTTGGAATTGCAAAAAAGATACAGGAAAGTTTTTTGCCAAAGGCTGTGCCGAATATTCAAGGCCTTGACATAGCCTCTTGTATGTTCACGGCGCGTCAAGTAGGTGGTGACCTTTATGATTTTATCGAGTTCGACCAAGAAAAGCTTGCCGTAGTAATAGGCGATGTCTCAGGTAAAGGTATTCCTGCAAGTCTATTCATGGCAATGGTGACTGGCGCAGTGAAGTTCTTCGCGACTCCGCAAGAGCGTCCAAGCGATGTCCTATCCATGCTGAACTCAAAATTAATTAAGGAATCCTCTTCAAATCTCTTCGTAACAATGTTCTATGTGATATTTGATATCAAAAATAAAAAAATGGCATATTCTAATGGCGGCCATTTACCTCTTATGCACTTGAGCAGAGGTAAAGGGTTAGAATTTCTGGACACAGAGGTAGGCGCGCCGCTTGGATTAATGGAAGGCCCATATTCTGATAAAGAGGTGGATATTAAAATCGGCGATATATTCATATTCTATACCGATGGCATAACAGAAGCGATGGATGCAAGACGAGAGATGTATGGCAAAGAGCGCCTTGCATCGGTGGTCGAAACGCATAAGGTGCTTTCTTCCAAGGATATTTTAAGCGCCATCGAAAGGGATGTCAGGAAATTTGAACCCAGGTCCAAACAGCATGACGATATGACAATGGTAGGTATAAAGATAATTTAGAAAGAAGAATTTATTATGACAAAGAGATACCGAGGGTATGAGGCTTTCAGGATAGTATCGGAGGTAAGCCGCATCATAAGCTCGTCTTTAGACTTAAATAAAGTCGGTGACCTAGTTTTGCGCGAATCGATGAAAGCTCTTGATGCGGATCACACATCATTGTTTTTATTGGACGAAAGTTCAAGCCATCTCATATTGACGAGGGCAAAGGGATTCAGCGAAGACGAAATGGATAATATAAAATTACTGGGAAGCTGGGAGATCATCAACGATCAGCTTGTTAAAAAAAAGAAGTCGCTGATCGTCAACGATGTGCATAAGAATCCTATATTTAAAAAGAAGCGGGTATATTTTTCCAAGGAGAAATTTCCTGTAAATTCTTTCTTGGCCGTTCCATTGGCTAAAGATGATAAGATTATAGGAGCGCTTATCGTAAGCAATAGAAATAGGCCGGGTCATCTGTTCACGAAAGAGGACGAAAAACTTTTGCGCGCTCTTTCAAACCATATAGCGATCGCGCTTTTAAATGCCAAATTATATCAAGATCTCAAAAATCTATTTATCAGTACAGTGAAGTCGCTGGTAAAGGCAGTGGACGCGAAAGATCGATATACAAGTGGACATTCTGAACGAGTTATGAAATACAGCCTTGCCATCGGAAAGGAGCTGGGGCTGGATGAAGAAACATTGGAAATCCTGAAGCTATCAAGCCTACTCCATGACGTTGGCAAGATAGGCATAAAAGAGAGCATTTTAGCCAAACCCGCAAAATTATTGGGATACGAGAGGAGCCAAATGAATCGTCACCCTGCTATCGGCGTCGGGATAGTGGAAGGTATAGAGAACTCTCATAAAATAATAAGAGGCATTTTGGAACATCACGAGCGCTTTGATGGCAAAGGCTATCCTAACCACCTGAAAGGCCTGGCGATATCGTTAGAGGGTCGGATAATAGCTGTAGCAGATACATTCGATGCGCTTACCACAGATAGGCCATATCAAAAAGGATATTCTAAAGAAGAGGCCCTCTTAGAAATAAAAAAAGAGTCATTCACCCAATTTGATCCCAAGGTCATAAAGGCGTTCTTAAAATCTTTTTCAAAACATCCGGATATTTGGAATACATAAGACTGGGCAGCGTTGACATTTAATATCCCGGTTGTTATAATTAGCACGTTATTTTGCTCCCTCGTGCCAATGCGAAGACAAGGGGCACTCGGGATAAAGTTTTTTATCAAAAATTTCAGGGGCCGTGGTGAAGAGGGATCACACCACAATGGCATTGTGGTATCACGAGTTCGATTCTCGTCGGCTCCACCAACGCCGAAGTGGCGGAACTGGCATACGCGCCGGTCTCAAAAACCGGTGGTGGTAACACCTTAAGGGTTCAACTCCCTTCTTCGGCACCATATTTTATATGCGCATCGGAGTTCATGTATCTATAGCTGGCAAGATTTATGAGTCGCTTGATCGGGCCCATCTCTTGGGTTGTAATACGATGCAGATCTTCAGCCGTAATCCGAGAGGTTGGCAGACATCAAAGCTGGAGGTGCGGGACGTAACAGAATTTAAACGCTTAAAATTGAAATATGACATAAAACCAGTAATAGTGCATATTCCTTACATAATAAACCTCTCGACTCCGGACGATCGCCTATATAAAAAATCCATAGACGCGTATATCGAAGACATAGAAAGGGCTGGCGTCTTAGGGGCAGAGTATTTTGTTACCCATCTTGGCAGCCATGTTGGAAGCGGAGAAGATAACGGCATTAAGAGGTTCTCTAAGGCGCTTAACGAGATTATAAAAAAAGTCAATGCTGGAATTGTGATACTGTTGGAAAATACAGCTGGGTCGGGCTCCTGGATTGGCTATAGATTTGAGCACTTAAGGCGCATAATCGATTATATTGGCAATGCAAAAAAGGCTGTAGGGGTTTGCCTAGATACTGCTCATGCATTTGAGTCAGGATATGACATAAAGACCAAGGTGGGGTTGGATGGTACGCTGCAGGAGTTTGATAAATTAATAGGAGTAGACTTAATAAAAGCAGTGCACTATAACGACAGCCTTTCGCCACTTGGCTCTCATGTTGATAGACATCAACATATAGGCAAGGGCGAGATCGGATTAGAGGCAATGGCGCGCATAATAAACCACCCTAAATTGAAAAATGCTGCATTCATCATGGAGACTCCCAAAAAGAGAGACAAAGATGATAAGATGAATATGGCCGTTGCAAAAAGGATATGTAAAACGAAATGAGTAATGAGAAGTTATATCCATTTAACGAAATAGAGCCAAAATGGCAGAAGTTCTGGCGAAAAATTCGGCTTTTCAATGTCGATACAAATAATTATAAAAATAAGTATTACTGCCTGATGATGTTTCCTTATCCATCCGCTGCGTTGCATGTGGGGCATGGGAGAAATTATATAATCGGTGATGCTGTGGCGCGATACAAGATGATGAGAGGTTTCAATGTCCTTACCCCCATGGGGTTTGATGCATTTGGGCTTCCTGCAGAAAATGCTGCTATAAAAGGGGGGCTGCACCCAAAAGTATCTACTTTAAACAATATAAAAACTATGAAAATACAGCTTGATCAATGGGGTGTAGAATACGATTGGGATAGAGAGGTAATCTCGTGCCTTCCAGAATATTATAAGTGGACGCAGTGGATATTTGTAAAATTGTATGAGAAGGGACTTGCATATAAGAAAAAAGCATTTGTGAACTGGTGTCCTTCGTGTAAGACGGTTTTAGCCAATGAACAAGTGGTAGATGGTCTCTGTGAGAGATGCGATGCTAAAGTCATGCAGAAAGAATTAGAGCAGTGGTTCTTTAAAATAACTCAGTATGCTCAAAGATTGCTGACAGATATAGAGAGGCTTACAGAATGGCCGGAGCGTGTAAAGATAATGCAGGCCAATTGGATCGGTAAGAGTGAAGGCGTTGAGATAGACTTTAAAATAGAAGGCCTTGATGATACGTTGAAATGTTTTACGACGAGAATCGATACAATTTACGGTGCCACTTTCATTGCGCTTGCCCCTGAGCATCCGCTTGTGGATAAACTGATAAAAGGCTATAAAGACGAGGATAAGATTTTAGCGAAGATACAGAAAATGCGGAATGAAAGTAAAATCGCCCGTTCCCAGGCGGATGTAGAAAAGGAAGGTGTCTTTACTAGTAGATTTGTCATAAATCCGATGGACACGAAGAAGGTGCCGATCTGGGTTGCAAATTATATTCTGATGGAATACGGCACTGGTGCGATAATGGCTGTGCCGGCACACGACCAGCGCGATTTTGAATTCGCCAAGATTTATAAGCTTCCCATAGAAGTCGTGATAAATAATCCGGATAAACCGATAGACCCAAATACCATGAGCCAGGCATATGTAGGCGAAGGCGTTATGGTAAATTCTGGCCAGTTTAATGGCCTTGATTCCGT
>JAHFGO010000119.1:0-2103 GCA_023247385.1 Candidatus Omnitrophota bacterium
CCAAAAGGATTATACATAAAAAATACCGTGCCTTCGGCAACGTTAAAACTTATGATATCGGCGTTAAAAATTTCTATCGGCGTATTATTTATTTTTAGACTGTTAAGATTCCTTTTAGCGGCATCCGATATTTCTTTTCGTAATTCTATTCCTATAATTTTTTTTAATCTTTGCGTTCCAACAAAAAATGCCACTCTCCCTTTACCGCAACCCATATCTATAAAAACATCTCCGTGGCGCAGTTTTAAATATTCTATTATCTTCTCTAATACATTATAAGGCGTAGGAAAGTATTGCGCCTCATCCTTGTATAAGCTTACTTTGTCCTTAAAAATATGGGGTTCGCTTGTTTCGATGCCAAATCTTTTTTCATAACTATGCTCTAGTAAAATTCTACCTATTCTATATCTGAAATCACAAATGTGCCTTATGCTTCCGACACAGGTATTCTTAGCCTCTCGTAAAACCTTATATGTTAAATTCAAATTTTTCAGGCTGGGACTTTTATAGAACACAGGGCATCCTCCATCTTCTCCCAGAACTTGCCGTTAAGGCTCGCGCGAAGGGTAAACGATGGGACCGACTTGGCAAGTTTGCAGGCATTATAAAATATATTTTCCCTAATGTCCCATTGTTTTTCAAAATCCACTTTTTCTTGATATCGAAAACACACCTCTTGGGCTGAGTGATTTATAAAGGCGGCGGCCCGGCCCTGGCCAAGCGGAATGATTTCATCGGCTTCCGAGGGTTCCAAAAAAAATATTGCCCCTAAAGAAGTGTTTTTTTCGACATCCCAACGTTTCTCTGAACGTTTCAAAAGGTAATCGCTCCAAGTGGGAAAAGGATGCACAATGTATCTTTCGTTTTTAGTACTGATTGCAACGAGTACTTCGTCATCACATAACGCTCTCCAGGGATACGGTATACGCCGACAGCAGGTGGATTTTCCAGTCTTTCCAGGAGCAGCTAATAATACACCGATTCCACCTCGTTCAACCAACGCCGAATGTAACGGAAGTCCGCCTGCGGCTAACGCTCGCTCATATATCAGATACAGGGCCTGCCACATCTTAATAAAATCCAGCCTGTACCCTTCTTCGGCTCCTATTTCGCAAATAATGTCTTTACTTTTAGGGCTGGACAAAAACCGGATTAGTCCTCGATAATGAACCGTCCAGTCTGTTGTATGCATAACTTTTTTTCTTACAAAAATAAATCTTGGGCAGCCATTGTGCTCGCCGAAATCTAACTTCAAGATTGAGGCAAATTTATCCAACCATGCTCGCGCATCCTCTTCGGCAACAAATAGCCACTCTTGGCTATTGCCTAACAGCAGTTTATATGCAATTTGGCCATCTTTCATCTTTTTGAATAAATTGCGGTTATCCCTGCTTTCTTAAATACCCTAACTCTGATAAGCGCCCATAGCACAACTAGGAGTTCCTCCGCTGGCAGTGGTACCGTCAGCGCACCCCCCTATGCCACTTGCGGTACCGCCAGCACCGCATACCATGCCGCCACTGGGCCCTGACATGCATTGTCCGGCTGCCATATCAACTTCTCCTTCCATCATCTTTTTCAGGGAGGGGTTGACCCATTTAAACCTTCTCTTCTCTCCGTCCATTGTTAAATCACCTCCTCTTGTCTCAACCTGATTCTTGTGTCGGGAAATAACCCTTTTGTCAGCGCCTCTTCGCAATACCAGAACGGCGCCCAGAGATTCTTAGTATTGTAATAATTCTGGGCAAGGCAGGACCCCAGACATTTTTTTTTCATAACACATTCTCCGCAAATTCCTTCGAACAGCCCGGGAAGCCCTTCGCGCAGGCTTTTTAAAATCGGCGTATTATCCCAGATATCCGCAAGCCGTTCTCTGGCCGCATCCCCGAAAACAAGCTCCGGTATTGTCTCTCCAATCCCGCAGAGAGCATAAGCTCCATTCGCCAAAACGCCTAATATTCCAAAAATTCCACATACCCCGCATCCGTTTGTATTGTCCCCAAACATCTTTCCTAAAGGGCGGAAGGCAAGTGGATGTGAGTAATAAAGAGGCATGTGAGTACTTAGAGAAAGCGAGTTCTCTACCAATTCACCTAAATTTAC
>JAHFGO010000119.1:2113-4769 GCA_023247385.1 Candidatus Omnitrophota bacterium
GGCAGGCTGGACAATGTTGAATTTCACTGAGCCAGCGCCTAACTCCTCGGCCATGTGGACAAGAGGCTCCATATGGTTTTTATTACAACGCATAATAGTCATGATGACCTGCGGTTTCAGCCCTGCCTTAACCAGATTTCGCATGCCTTTTTTGGCTTTTTCAAAACTGCCCTTTACGCCCCTTATCCACTCATGGGTCTCGGCATTTACTCCGTCAATGCTGACGGAGACAAATGGATTTTTGTATTTTGCAATCTCTCTGGCCAATTCTTGCGTGCAAAGTATTCCATTGGTCTCTATAGTCAAACGTAAATCCTGAACGCGTGTTAACTCCAAAATCTTATAAATTTTTGGATGAAGTAACGGTTCGCCGCCGGTCAATTTTACTCCAGACAGGCCCAAAGGTTTTGCCTGCTCAATTATTGATTTAAAAAGTTCGAAATCGAGCGATGGATAAATGTTGTCTTCGGTTTGGTATTTAGGATCAATCCAACAGTGGCGGCATGCGAGATTACAACCCTTGGTCAGGTAGAAATAGATTTGGCGTAAAGGATACTTTTTATCAGACATATAACAAATTCTTCTCCGGCAACCTTCCGCCTTCTTGTAAAAATTTTCTAAGGCATGCGTCTGGGTTAGGATGATTCACCCTGCCTACTAATGTATAAGCGAACGCTGGGCAATTCCCGCGGCAGTAATTGATATACTCGCATCTTTTGCAGTAACCAAAATTACCCAGCGGGATGTCTTTCCTTTCTCTTACTTTTCTAAGCTCCGGGTGATTCTGCCAGATGTCTTCTAATGCGTCTTTATTTATCCTACCTAATTCTATATGGCTCAAAAGTGAGCAGGGAACAATGATTCCGTCAGCCCTCACGCCAATCTTAGTCATCACACCGCCGCAACTAGCAAGGCAACCTCTGCCCGCGCTTTTCCCTTTCCTCTCTTGCTTAGCATGTTCCATCTCAAGCCACATCTGCGCCTCAGCCAGAGGCCCTGCCTGTCCGCCTATGCGGCCATTATATATCCTATTGAGCCTGAGAAGGGCTTCCATGGCCGCAGACCGATCTTCAGCCGTAAGCTGGACCTGCTCGGAATTCTTCCGGCACAACCCCATATAAGAGGCGGAATTGGTGCCGAAACCTAAAAGGCCTATATCATCCAATAAAAATTTCGCTATATTATCCAGATCCATCACATTTTTCCTGTGAATCGTAACGCGCACAGCTATGGGGACTTTGTGTGTCTTCAGACATTTGATCCCCTCAACCGCTTTAAGAAAACTACCCTCACCGCGCATCGCGTCATGGGTCGTTGGGATAGAGCCATCTATTGAGACCTGCACGTTATCGCAGCGCTTGGTGGAGGCAAGAAATTCAGCCATATCATCAGTAATAAGAGTCCCATTGCTCAAGACGCAAAAACGCATACGGTTTTTAACGATCCCATCGATTAGTCCTTTCAGATCTTTTCTATGGAAAGGTTCCCCGCCCCCAAGAATAACATTCATCACAGCGCAGCGATTCAACTCCTTGAAGAATTCGAGCCATTCCCCTAAAGGCAGATCGCCCGCCACGTCGCCTGCGCCTGTAAAATGGTAGCAGTACTTGCAGCGCAGATTACAGTCGTTGGTTACGGCTATCTCCACCGTCTTCGGCGTTCGCATCAGGCGCATATGTTACATTACTCCTCTTATACCAACCTTATTCCTGACATAGAACTCGTGATAAAGCGGTTTCCTTCCTTAAGACCGGATTCTATCTCGCCGCGTGTATATACTAAAACATCGACTGGCGCCGGGCCGTCACAGAAAGCTAAAATAAACTCATCCAGCCGGTCGATCATCCTGCGGTTGTCCTGCGAAAGCACAATAAGGATATCCGCGTCGCTGTGGATACCGGCATCGCCTTTGGCATAGGAACCAAAGAGATAAACAGCTTCAATATTTCTATTCTTCTTAGCTAATCTTGAGGCGATCCTCTTTAGCCCCTTGACTACGCCTTCTACGTCAACGAATCTTGGCCTTGACGAAGGAAAGAATATCTTCTGCATATCCGATAGCCTCCTTGGCCTCTCTTTCGGTATAGTATTCCGCGGAAGCTCGCATGCTCCAAATCGCTCTCAGCCTGCGCTAACCAGTCCTTATATCGTTTGGCCATCTCTCCCTCCTCGTCATCCTCATCAGTTTCATTTTGCGCTATCCCTTATTTAACTCAACCTTTCTTTTATCATATCAACAAACTCTTTAGATTTTTTAAGGAGCTCCCTTACCTCTGTTTCTGTAATTAAACCTACTGTGTCGTAAATCGCGCGGTTGCGCTTTGGCCGCATCCTATCAAAGAAACCAATCAATCCTTCGTATTCTTTCCCCAGCGCTGTTTTCATAAACTCAAAGGAATTCTTGTGCAGTTCCTGGCCGGAGGCCCTATAGCCTTTTGAATACATAAAGGCCCGCGAGGCCTGCAAGGCGGCGTTATAACTAATGGAGAATGCCCAATCCCAATCCTGGGTTATTACGAATTCAGCCATTTTTAAATCTCTATCGGCTAAAGACAAAATTTCTCTTATCTCTTGCTTAGAAGATTTGATGCGCTTGATTTTTTCTTGGTTAACCAAGTCTTCGAAGGTCATTTTCTTGTCCTATTAGAAATATTTT
>JAHFGO010000120.1 GCA_023247385.1 Candidatus Omnitrophota bacterium
ATAGTCGATAGGAATTTATTTATAAGAAAAACGCTGGAAAGGAATAAAATTTTTCGAGCACAGACACCCCAAGTATTCCAACGAGACTTGATAGAGAAGGCTTATAAACAAGGCGATAGCGATATCTGCCTGTCGGCAGACAGGGAATTCACAGATGATGCTAGCCTCGTGGAAATTTTGGGCAAAAAAGTGAAAATCCTCAAGGGTTCTTACCGCAATATAAAAATAACAACAGAAGAGGATTTGAAATTGGCGGAGGTGCTTTCATGAAGGTTGGAATAGGTTATGACATACATCGGCTTGTTGAGGAAAGGAAGCTATTCTTGGCGGGGGTGGAGATTCCTTACATCAAGGGGCTGATAGGATATTCGGATGGCGATGTGGTCCTGCATGCGATCGCAGATGCAATATTAGGTGCGCTTTCGATGGGCGACATAGGTGTCCATTTTCCTAATACGGACCCAAAATTCAAAGATGCGCCAAGCAGCGAGATATTAAAAAAAACCATGGAGCTGGTATCCCATAAGAAGTTTACCATAAATAATATCGATACTGT
The DNA here is from genome assembly GCA_023247385.1 of Candidatus Omnitrophota bacterium. Taxonomy (GTDB): domain Bacteria; phylum Omnitrophota; class Gorgyraeia; order 2-01-FULL-45-10; family 2-01-FULL-45-10; genus JAHFGO01. The sequence continues at coordinate 557 of JAHFGO010000120.1, forward strand.
GATCCTAGCAGAAGAACCGAAGATTTATCCATTTCGAGATAAGATGATAGATTCTCTTGCAGATATGTTAGGAATAAATAAAGACAAGATAAATATAAAAGCTACCACTAATGAAGGCGTCGGTTCCATTGGCAGAGGAGACGCCATAGCCGCATACGTTGTTGTTGCATTAGAGGAGAAATAAACTTAAAGTGTAAAGCGCAAAGCTTTAAGTTTCAGTTTTGCGCTTTTCGCTTTAATCTTTACACTAAAATAAATGAGGTGAGATATGAGCGCGTGCCTTAATCTATTGATAATATTTTTAATAGCCTTTGCCGCATTCTGGATAGCTATAGCCAGCCTTTTCAGAAGGGAGATAAAGGCGTGCTTTGATCGGGATCCAGCAGCAACCAATTTTTTAGAAGTACTTTTGACATACTCTGGCCTGCACGCCATAATATTTCACAGAATAGCACATGCACTTTTCAAAATGCACATACCGTTTTTTCCTAGATGGCTATCGCAAGTAGGGCGTTTCTTCACAGGAATTGAGATACATCCGGGTGCCGAGATAGGCAAAGGTTTCTTCATCGATCACGGCATGGGCGTAGTGATCGGCGAGACCGCAGTGATAGGTGATAATGTGCTTATGTATCAAGGCGTTACACTGGGAGGCACTGGACTAACAAAAGGTAAACGTCATCCTACGATCGGCAATAATGTGGTTATCGGTGCCGGGGCCAAGGTGCTAGGCGATATCAGAATCGGAGATAACTCTTACATTGGTTCAAATGCTGTTGTTATTAAGGATATTCCACCGAATTCAACAGTGGTGGGAGTGCCTGGCAGGATTACCAAGCAAGATGGCAAGAAGATTGACATAAGCCTCGACCATATTCACATATTTGATCCAATACTTCAGGATATAGAGGAATTGAAAAAACGTATCGAGAAGATAGAGAAGTGAAGATATATAATTCGCTGTCAAGACAGAAGGAAGAGTTCATTCCGATTAAAAAAGGCAAGATTGGAATATACGTGTGCGGCCCCACAGTTTACGACGAACCTCATATAGGACATGCGCGGAGCGCATATATATTTGATTGCATCAGACGATATTTTGAATATAAAAAATTTAAAGTGCGTTTTGTGAGAAACGTGACTGACATTGATGATAAGATAATAGATAAGGCGAGAAAAGAAAACCTGTCCACCGAAGAGGTCTCCAAAAAATATCTCGACATATATCACAAAGATATGGCGCTCCTCGGCATAGCCAAGCCGGATAGAGAGCCGAAGGCCACAGAGTATATACCGAAGATGATTAAGTTCATCGGGCAGTTGATAGAAAGGGGCAGGGCCTATGAGGCCGACGGCGATGTATATTTCGATATAAAACTCACCAAGGATTACGGAAAACTCTCCAACCAGAACCTTGAGAAGATGGAGGTGGGCGCGAGGGTCGCTCCAGGAGAAAAGAAAAAAGATCCTTTAGATTTCGTTTTATGGAAGAAGGCCAAAGAGGGCGAGCCGTCATGGGATAGCCCGTGGGGGCGCGGCAGGCCAGGCTGGCATATAGAATGCTCCGTGATGAGTTCCGACATCCTGGGGGATGAATTTGATATACACGGCGGCGGTGTAGACCTGATATTCCCGCATCACGAAAATGAGATAGCTCAATCTGAAGGGGCGGATAAAAAATTTGCTAGATTCTGGCTCCATAACGGCCTTTTGACGATAAAGGGCGAGAAGATGGCAAAGTCCCTCGGTAACTTTATAACGATTAAAGATTTCCTGAATAAATACAAAGATGCGGATTATTTGAAACTACTTTTCCTGAATGCCCATTACAGGCACCCAGTAGATTATAGCGACGAGAAGATTGAGGAGATGAAGAAACAAAAAAAGATTTTTGATAATTTTTTTGATAAGGTAATTTCTTGGTTGCTTACAAAGCCAGGCAGGAAAGAAACAGAAGCAACTGATGAAGATAAAACTGCAATAGAAAATATGTGTATTGAATTTCAGGACGCAATGGATGACAATTTTAATACACCGCAAGCCCTGGCTGTTTTGTTTAAAATAGCGGATCTATCATCAAATTTTATAAGCGCGGATAAAAAAGGCGCTTTTAATGCTATCAAAATTCGGATGGAGCAATTTTTAAAAATATTTGGGTTAAAAGCTAAGCAAAGTCAAGCCTTACCGAAGGAAATCATAGAAAAAGTTATAGAAAGAGAAAAAGCTCGGGAGGATAAGAGTTTTCAGAAAGCAGATGCTATTAGAAAAGAAATAGAAACCACGTTTAATGGAGTTTTAGCTGATACTAATAGTGGAATAACGTTTATTAGGGAATAACCATGACAGCGAGAAAACTGAGAAAGGGTATATTCATTACCTTCGAAGGGCCTGAAGGGTGCGGCAAGAGTACGCAATCCAGGCTTCTCTATGATTATTTAAGAGAGCGCTCCTACGATTGCGTCTATACACGGGAACCTGGCGGGACATTGCTAGGGGACCATATACGGCACATTCTATTGCATGCCAATGAGATCGACATAACAGATCTTGCGGAATTATTTTTATTCGAAGCAAATCGCTCTCAAGTTGTCAAAGAAGTCATTAGGCCAAACATTCTTAAGAAAAGAATAGTTGTTTGTGACAGGTTCGGTGATGCGACAGTTGCTTACCAGGGTTACGGCGGAAGATTGCCGATAAAGGTGATTAAGAAATTGAATTATTTGGCAACGGGCGGGCTAAAACCAGATCTCACTATTATTTTAGACGTCGATACTCCAACAGGTTTAAAACGGGCTAGAAGAAAAGGCGTAGACAGGATGGAGAAAAAGACAATCGCATATCATAGAAGAGTCAGGACTGTTATCTGAAACTTGCAAAAGTAGAGCCGCGTAGGATTAAAGTAGTAAGGGTAGCGGATAGTATAGAGAAGATTCAGGATGCTGTAAGATGCGAGGTGGAACTTGTCGTTCAACGATATAAAAGGTCAAGATAAGGCCATTTCTTTTTTAAAGACGTCCATTGCAAATAATAGGGTTTCGCACGCTTATATATTCTTAGGTCCGAATAGTGTAGGGAGGAAGCTTGCGGCATTAAATTTCGCAAAGGCGCTAAATTGCCAGAGTGAGAGTCGGGAGAGGCCCTGCGATCAATGTTCTTCGTGTAAAAAGATAGAGGCCGCTAATCATCCTGACATATCTTTATTAAGGTTAGAAAAACCAGACGCGTCCATAAAAATAGATAGCATACGGGAGCTGATACGCTCTGTAGGGCTGAAATCATATGAGGCAAGGAAAAAAGTCTATATAATTGACGAAGCAGAATCGATGACTCAGGAAGCATCAAACGCGCTCTTAAAGACATTAGAAGAACCTCCGCCAGACACCATCTTGATACTTATAGTAGAAAGTTTAAACGCCATGCTTCCAACTATAGTATCGCGCTCTCAAGTAGTAAAATTCTTCGCTCTCGGGATAGACGAGACGAAACGCATTTTAGCTAAAGATCATAAGATAGACGATGTTATGGCGCACATCCTGGCTCACCTATCAGCCGGCAGGCTCGGTGAAGCGATGAAATATAAAGATGAAGATCTATTTGAAAAAAGAAACAAGATATTAAACCAGATCGCCAACAAGACGTTCTTTGACTCCGATTTTGACGGCCTATCGAGATCGGATTTAAAATTATGTTTGGACATAATGCTCTCATGGTATAGAGACATTTTAATCGTGTCGGCGGAAGTCGACGATTCTTCCATGCTCGTTAATATCGACAGACGGGATTCTGTCGTTCTTGAGGCAAAAATTCTAGGGTTGAATCGTCTCGATAGCATTATAAAGCAAATTATATTAACCAATTCCTTCTTAGACGAGAATGCTAATCCAAAACTTGCCATGAGCGTTTTAGGAGTGAATATATGTACGAAGTAATTCAAGTCAGGCTGAGAGAAGCCGGCAAGATCACTTATTTCTCGACGAGCGGCATGAAGTTCAAAGTCGGCGATTACGTTGTAGTCGAGTCCGACAGGGGGCTTGATTATGGCCAGGTCTTGTCAGAGACAGAGGCCATACTTGATGCAGATGTTGGAGAGGAGCCGCTTAAAAGGGTGGTAAGGAAGGCTAACCCATGGGATATGCACCAGATAGAGAAGAATAAGAAAAAGATAAGAGAGGTAATGGAGACATGCTCGAAGA
>JAHFGO010000060.1 GCA_023247385.1 Candidatus Omnitrophota bacterium
TTGTTTATAAGCCTTCTCTATCAAGTCTCGTTGGAATACTTGGGGTGTCTGGGCTCGAAAAATTTTATTCCTTTCCAGCGTTTTTCTTATAAATAAATTCCTATCGACTATCTTTACTGTGTCGCTTTCTGGTACTGCAACAATGCACCCACCATGTTTTTTTGCTAAGCCAACGGACTTCTCTATCATAGCCTTTTCAACAAAAGGCCTTGCCCCATCGTGAATCAGAACGATATCAAAGATAGCGCTGACGTTCTTCAAGCAATTCTTAACAGATTCGTATCTAGTCCTGCCGCCTATGACGATGCCTATTATCTTTTTAAAGTGGAACTTTTTTACTAAAAGTTTGAGCTTCTTTACACAAGATTTCTCAGCTGCAATTATAATCCCATCTATTACGTCGCACGCATCCAACGTTTTTAGTGCATAACTTATCAGAGGTCTTCCGTTCAATAAGACGAACGGTTTCTTTTCTTTTTGCCCAAGCCTCTTTCCGCGGCCAGCAGCCGGAACAATAGCTATCACCGTCGGCCTCATCGCCCCTTCCAGCCTCCAGCCTTTTGGGACTCTTCTAATTTTCCAAATATCATCCTGCCCGCAGATGTCTGCAAGACGCTTGTCACTATCACCTTAACAACCTGCCCTATCAAGTGCTTTGAATTATCCACAACGACCATCGTTCCATCGTCAAGGTACGCAACGCCCTGATTGTATTCCTTGCCCTCTTTTGTAATTCTTACCTCCATTGGCTCACCAGGCAATACAACGGGCCTCAGCGCACCTGCCAGCTCATTCATATTCAACACTGAAATACCTTGGAGCTCTGCGATCTTATTCAAATTGAAATCATTGGTGAATATTTTGGCTCCCAGCAGTTTAGCTAATTTAACAAGCTTTGCATCCACATCTTTCACTTCTGGAAAATCCTCTTCCTGAATCTTCACATCCAGGGTGGTGTTCTTCTGAATTTTATTGAGTATATCGAGGCCGCGCCTCCCACGATTACGCTTTAACGCATCCTGCGAATCAGCTATCTGCTGCAACTCTTTAAGAACGAACCTCGGTATGACGAGCCTGCCCTCTACGAAATGTGTCTGAAATATATCTGCAATCCTGCCGTCGATTATAACGCTCGTATCCAATAATATAACGTCTTCCTTCTTGTCCTGTCGTACGAATTTGATATATGGAATGATGAGGTTGAACTCGTCTTTCCCCCTCATGGCTATTATCATTCCAAGGTAGCAGAAGATTAATATAAGAATTATCTGAATTGACGAAAATAATTCTAAACTCATCGGTATAAGCCTTAAGACGTTCGTCACTATCCATGACATGAAGAACCCGAAGACAAGCCCAAATACGGCGGCGGATAGATTTCTTATGGAGAAGCGTCTCATTCCGAGCTCAATTAAAATTATAACAAGAGAGCTAATAAATCCAATTAATGTTCCGCCTATTGCCCACGCTTGTTCAAAGCTTCCCAGCAGCCCTCCTACATAATAACCTACTATGCTGCTTAATATGATGAAGAATGCCCTTAAAAATATTACAGTCATAAATCGCTCACCTCCCGCTATTCTCCTCTTGGCTTTGACAGCAACTTCCACGGATGTTTCTTTATATCTTCGCTAAATTCTTTGAAATTCCCTGCGGTAGCTTTTAGATCATTATAAATAACATCCTCGACTAAAAGCTTACCGATAGTGCCTTCTCCCTTCTTGAGCCTGTCAACTATCGTGGTTACTGAATCCGAAAGATTGGCAAGATTTTCAGTTATCTTTTCCATTGGAACAGGGTCCTGTCCTATTATCAGGTCGTTATTTTTTAAAACGCGTTTGCCAGCGGTTCCAGGAAATATCTCCAGATATTTTTCCCCTAGGAGCCCTAGTGTATTTATCGTCGCCTTCGCATCCTCTTCGATTTTAGCGTTTGTATCTATCCATGCAGTTAATTCTGCCTTCGTTCTCTTGTCTTTTTCATCATAGATTATACGGATGCCCTGAACCTGGCCTATGCCCACGCCTGCAAGCCTTACTGGCGCTGTGCCGCCTATACCATTTGCAAAATTAAAGAGCACACGTATATGATATCCAACCTTCGAAATATGGATGTCGCCGATAGAGAATACGATTAAGAACAAAATAGTTATGCCGATCAATATAAATAGGCCGATCTTAAATTCAAACGCCCTCGTGTCTTCCATTTCTAGCCTCCGATTTGCTATTGCTTTTCTGTTTGCAAATCGTCCCGAGCGTCCTTTGTTTATGTGTAGACGCGAGGGACTAAATTAAATGTTCAAAATCTATGCCTTCAGTTATGGGGCCCTTGCCAGCACCCGTAATGAATTGACGAACTATCGGATCTTTTGTATTTTTTATCTCGTCAGAAGCGCCGACAGCTATTATCTTCCCGTTATATAACATTGCTATCCTATCCGCTATCTTGTAGGCGCTTGTCATATCATGTGTAACTGCGATGGAAGTGACTTTGAGTTTATTGTGCAATTCTATGATGAGATCGTTTATCGCATCTCCCATTATTGGATCAACCCCTGTTGTGGGCTCGTCGTACAGCATAATTTGCGGCCTCAAGCATATGGCCCTGGCCAATCCCACCCTTTTTCTCATACCGCCGGATAGCTCGGCGGGCTTTTTTTCTTCGATGCTTTTAAGGCCCACTAATGCTAGGCACTCTTTCACCCTTTTTTTAATTTCCTCATCTGATGAATTCATGTGTTCGATCATTCCGAATCCGACATTCTCTAGGACATTCAGCGAATCAAAAAGCGCAGCCCCCTGAAACAGCATTCCGAATTTCATCCTCAAGCCGTGCAATTCTTTTTCATCCATCCTAGTTATGTCTTTTCCATCTATCAATATCTGACCAGCGTCAGGTCTCATAATACCTATTATATGTTTTAAAAGAACGCTCTTGCCGCAGCCGGATCTTCCTATTATTACGGTCGTCTCACCTGTATTTATGTTTAAATTGAGATGGTCTAACACCTTATGACCATCGAATGATTTACAAAGATTAATGATCTCTATCATACATTGTTCACTTTGCCACAAAATAAAATAGCGCTGTAAAGAAACAGTCTGATGCTATTATTAAAATAAAACTCACTACAACGCTCGCTGTTGTAGATCTCCCCACCCCCTCTGCTCCACCCTCGGCTGTCATGCCCTCATAACAAGCAACGATACATACGATGACAGCAAAGAAGAAACTTTTTATTAGGCCTGTAAATAAGTCTTTGTACCTCAATGGATCCCATGTATTCTTCATATACATGGCATGCGAAATATTAAGCTTATATACACCTATCACATATCCTCCCAATATACCCATCACATCAGAATATATCGTAAGGAGCGGCAGCATTATGAGTAACGCTATAAATCTTGGCGTGACAAGATACTTAACTGGATTTGTGGCTAATGTCTCGAGCGCGTCAATTTGCTCGGTCACCTTCATGGTGCCCAGTTCCGCCGTAATTGACGCCCCAACCCTTCCTGCGACTATCAAAGCTGTCAATACAGGCCCGAGCTCCCTCGTCATTGAAAATGCAACTAAAGAAGCGATATACATCTCTGCAGAAAACCTTTGCATCTGATATGCGCTCTGAAGCGCCAGGACCATACCTGTAAAGAGGCTTATCAAGAATACTATCGGAAGGCTATCAACGCCTATCTTAGCCATCTGCTCAAGTATCTGCCGTCTGCGCAAAGGCGGTATCGGTATCCAAAATAGCGTCTGGCCCATGAGTATCGATACGCCACCAGCATATCTTATGAACTCCATGAAACGACGACCCAGCATTTCCAAAAATCTCTTCATTAGAATTTATCCTTGTGCTCAAAGCCAAGAAAGTCCCTATCCTGGCCCACCATCATCTTTAAACTGTCATGAGGATGGAGTTTGTATTCAAGCCTGACCTCATCGGCATCTCTTATGCTTTCGTCTATTCTTTCTTCCGCGATAAATTTTTTAACGTCGATATTTATATCTTCGCTGAGACGCTTTTTCATTCTTACCTCTTGGACATCCTGTGCTTTTCTAGTATCCCAGCCATCCCAAGTTATAGCTTTATCATCGCTTGTCATTCTGATATCATCAAAGAAATTACCCTTTCCAATTCTCCTCAAATCCATCTCACCTGCCAATGTGAAATAACCGCTCTCCCTGGTTATTCTCGAGTCCTCTATCCTCACAAAAGGAAGATCGCCTTTTAGATTAGCTGTCAAATATTCAAAATCTACAACCGAAAGCGTCCCCTTTCTTATCTCCATATGTGCATCCAGCTTCAAATTTTTAACAGGGCCTTTTAACTTAAATTTGCCATTCATGGTTCCAGATATTATTGAAGCGGCATCCCTAACTCCGAGGCTTAACAGAAGCCAGCTTAAGCTTACATTGTCTGCCAGCAGCACCGCATCGATGTTATATGGCTTCTTCAAAGCCGCTTTCCCATAAATGGAAAAACTATCCCCTAATTTTAAGTCGGGTATTTCTAAAACGCCATTTGAGACCTTGTATGACGCCTTCAGATTCAAAAACGGCTTGTGATTCAAAATCAGATTTCTAGTTTCGAGTTTTCCATCGAGATGCACGAGCTTCGGATTTTCCTGGGCCATCACAATCTTATTTTTTAAACTCCCATCACCGGCTATGTCAAAACCATTTAACTTCAAGCCCTTTATCTTAAATTCTACATTCAACTCGCCATCGTCCAATACGTTGGCTGTGGCTTCAATAGCCCCTTTAGCCGATTTTATCTCAATATCGAAAGAATCCTCTTTCACCCTTCCGATGAAATCTATCCTGTCTCTATCAAATAGGGTTATATATCCTTTGACTTTCGAATCTAGGAGGTCTCCTTCGAACCCTATGAATCCTGAGAGATCCTTATTTCTGGTTGTAAAATTTATATAAACGTGAGAGTCGAACGGCAATACTGATGCAAAAGAGTAGTCTCTTCTATTCAAAAGAACATGCCACAGTCTATAGTTCGTTCTAATGTTATTTATATCTATCGAGGGCAACAATGCCCCATCTTTTCGATTGCTTATTTTGATATCGTTAAAGGTGAATGGCCGTAAGATGCCGCCATCTATGCTGCCGATGGAGAATTTTAATTTTCCGCCAAGCGCATCTTCAATCCTCGACTCTGCATAACTCTTTAGATGTGGCACGAAAGACTCAATACGGCTTTCTATAAATAGCATAATACAAACGACAAAGAGTGTTATCAAAATTAATTTGAACCGTCTTCTTGTCCTTATATGCCTCATAAAATTTATATATAAATTTTAATAAACTTTAAATTCGAGGTGATCCGCATTAGCCATGATCTTAACTTTACCGCCCTTTTTGAAGATGCCTTTGATTATCTCTTCGGCTAAAGGATCCTCTAAAAACCTCTGGATTGTTCTTTTAAGGGGCCTTGCACCAAAGACTTTATCGAATCCTTTCTCTATTAAGAATTCTTTTGCATCACTGGTGAGTTCTATCTTGATATTCTGCTCTTTAAGCCGCAACTCAACCTCTTTTATCTCGAGCTCCACTATCTTCCCTAAATCCTCTTTGGTAAGAGATCTGAAGACAATTATATCATCAACCCTATTTAAAAACTCAGGTTTAAATGTCCTCTTCACCTCATCCAGGAGCCTTTCCTTCATCGACTGATACGTAACCTCCTCTACCTGCGATTTAAATCCTAAAGAGCCCTGTTTCTTAAGCATCTCTGCGCCTATGTTCGAGGTCATGATTATGATGGTATTCTTGAAATCAACTTTCCTGCCGAATGAGTCTGTCAACCGGCCCTCCTCCAGCACTTGAAGCAGTAGGTTAAACACATCGGGATGGGCCTTCTCTATTTCGTCTAACAATACGACCGAATATGGACGACGCCTTACTTTCTCCGTCAGTTGTCCGCCCTCCTCATACCCCACATATCCTGGAGGCGCGCCAACCAATCGCGATACATTGAACTTCTCCATATATTCAGACATATCTATCTGGATGATAGCGTCCTCGTCACCGAACATAAATTCAGCCAGCACCCTACCAACCAAGGTTTTACCCACGCCGGTTGGACCTAAGAATATAAATGAACCTATGGGTCTCCTCGGGTCCTTTATGCCTGCGCGTGAGCGTCTGACTGCGTGCGCAATAGCGCTTATAGACTCATCCTGGCCTATGACGCGCTTGTGCAAGGCCTCCTCCATCTTTAAAAATTTATCCTGCTCCTTTTCCTCGAGCTTTACTATAGGTATGCCGGTCCATTTCGAAACTATGACTGCTATGTCGTCTTCTCCGACTTTCGGCTCGAATTTACCTTTCGATTCCTTCCATTCTTTCTTTGTCTTAGTCAGCTCCTCTTTCAATTTCCTTTCTTCATCCCTGAACTTCGCCGCCTTCTCAAAGTCCTGATTCTTTACAGCCGCCTCCTTCTCCTGTTTTACCACCGCTACTCTATCTTCGATATGTTTCACATCAGGCGGTGCTGTCATAACAGAAAGGCGAGCGCGCGATCCTGCCTCGTCTATCAGATCTATTGCCTTATCAGGCAGGTATCTTCCGCTTATATATCTATCGGAAAATTTCGCTGCTGCATCTAACGCCTCATCGGTAAATTTTACTCTATGGTGCGCCTCATACCTATCGCGCAGGCCCTTCAGTATCTCGATAGTCTCATCTACGCTGGGCGGCTCAACTATTATGGTCTGGAAACGTCTCTCTAATGCAGCGTCCTTTTCAATATATTTTCTATACTCATCGAGCGTCGTCGCGCCTATACACTGTATCTCTCCTCTGGAAAGTGCTGGCTTCAATATGTTGGAGGCGTCTATTGCGCCCTCTGCGCCCCCTGCGCCGACTAAAGTATGCAGCTCATCTATGAAGACGATGACATCTTCTGAACGCTTTATCTCATCCATGACAGCCTTAATTCTCTCTTCGAACTGTCCTCTATATTTTGTTCCCGCAACCATAAGAGCCAGGTCTAGAATGATTATCCTCTTATCCTTTAAAGTTTCTGGCACATCGCCTGTAACTATCTTCTGTGCCAACCCCTCAACTATAGCGGTCTTACCTACGCCTGCCTCGCCTAGCAGGACTGGATTATTCTTTGTTCTCCTCGATAATATCTGTATTACGCGTTCGATCTCATTCTTTCGGCCTATCACCGGATCAAGCTTATTGTCTTTTGCTAACTTAGTAAGGTCCCTCCCGAATGCGTCAAGCGCCGGGGTCTTCGCCTGTGTGACCTTCTGCCCCATCTCGTAGCCAGGGATCTCTGATCCTAGAAGGTTCATTACTTCTTCCCTCACTTTATCAAGTTCAAGTCCTAAATTCATCAATACCTGCGATGCCACGCCTTCTCCCTCTCTTATGAGACCCAGCAGGAGATGCTCTGTCCCTATATAATTATGCCCAAGCGCCCGCGCTTCGTCCATAGCAAGCTCTATCACTTTCTTCGCCTTTGGGGTAAATGGCAGGTCTCCAGATATGACTGTGCTGGGGCCCGGCTGAACCAATTTCTCTACTTCCAGTCTTATCTTATCCGGACTTAAGCCAAAACTTGCTAAGACCGCTGCCGCAACGCCCTCGCCCTCTCTAACTAAGCCCAATAAGATATGTTCTGTACCTATGTAATCATGGTTGAACCTCTTGGCCTCCTCCTTTGCCAAGAGTATGACTTTTCTTGCCCTCTCCGTAAATCTATTGAACATCGGCATTCGTATTACCCTCCAAATTTTCGAAGAAAATTTTTAACTTACTTTAAGTCTCTCTCTAATCAAATCCGCGCGCTTTATATCTCGCTCGTTAGCATTCAACACTTTGCCTTCGAGCTTCTGCAAATGCGCTGGCTGCGTCAGTATGAAAAGTTCGTTCACCATCCGCCTATCCAGATTCTTGACCACACCAAGATCAACACCAAGTCGTATAGCAGAAAGTAGCGCCACCGTCTCATTACTTGTGATTATGTGTGCGCTCTTTAATGTCCCATACGCCCTCGATATCCTGTCGATGAGGGCTTCTCTATTCTTTGTAAGTATTGCTTTCCTTGTGGCATCCTCGCGGGAGATTATCTGGTTAACAATCCTTTCGATATTGTCTATTATATCCTCTTCGCTCATGCCCATAGACACCTGATTGGAAATCTGAAAGATATTTCCAATCGCTTCTGTTCCTTCACCGTAAAGCCCCCTTATGTTCAAGCCCAATTTCGCTATGGCCTCCAATACCTTGCTGATCTGACCGGCGAATACCAAAGCGGGGAGATGTATCATGACCGAGCCTCTTAACCCCGTTCCAGTATTAGTCGGGCATGCTGTGAGATAACCCCATTTCGCTGAATAGGCGAACGGCAGTTTCTTGCTTAAGTCTGTATCTATCTCATCTATTATGCGCCAAGATTCCCTCATATTCAGGCCGGATTGCATCACCTGTATGCGCAGATGATCCTCTTCATTCACCATTATACTGACAATCTCTCTTGGGTCTACTATCAAAGCCTTGTATTCAACGTCTTTAGCGTGCTCAGGACTCATGAGGTGCCGCTCCACTAGAAATAGTCTGTCAACCTCGCTTACGTCTTTCAATCTGATGAACATGGAATCTTTTAGAAAATTGCTTCCCTGTACCGCATCTTTAGCAGAAATCAAAATGTCTTCAAGCTGTTTTCTATTCGCCCAATTTGAGAATGGAATCTTATCCAGATTTCTAGCTAGCCGGGTTCGCGAAGACAAGACTATATTGGAGCTTGGGCCAGTTCCTCGTAGCCATTCGCTATCTTGTTTCAAAAAATCATCAATCGTCACCTTTTTAGGATTCCTTCGTTTTATCTTTCTTCTCTAATTCTCTTATCTTATCTCTTAACCGGGCGGCCTCTTCAAACTCTTCGGCCTGTATGGCTTTCTCCATCCTCATCTTTAGTTCCTGAAGGCTCCTCATGTCCTTCACAGTCTTGCCGACCATTAATGGGACCTTTCCAACGTGCCTGTCTGTGCCGTGGATTCTTTTAAGAAGCGGCGCCAGATGTTTTTTGAAAGACTCGTAACATTCACCACAGCCAAGCCTGCCCACCTTTTTAAAATCCTGATAGGTGAAGCCGCAGGAATTGCATTTTATCGTCTCCATCACCTCTGGCTCTATAGTCGTTCCAAGGTCAGCCAGGCCCGCCAGAAGGTCGCTTAAACCAAAGTGCTCTTCCATCTCGCTGCCCTTTTTTCTCGCGCACTCTTCACAAAGATGAAGCTTTGTCACTTTATCATTTATTATCTCAGTAAGGTGCACTGTGGCTTCTGTCTTATTGCAAATCTCACATAGCATATCTTACTCCGTCTGTCTTCGTTAACTTTTTAAACTCCTCCATCAGCCCCAAGGTGACCTCTCCGGGTCTTCCTTCCCCGATCTTGCGCCTGTCAATCTTGACCACAGGTATTATCTCTGCAGCAGTCCCTGTTAAAAAGACCTCGTCTGCAGCATATACATTTTCCATCTTCAATAACTTTTCATAAAAGGGAATATCCGTTCTTTTGGCCAGATTTATCACTGCATCTCTTGTTATGCCTTCCAGCGCGCCTATGTCGACAGGAGGCGTGGCCAGTTCGCAATCCTTCACAACGAATATATTATCGCCAGTGCATTCTGCGACATGGTCATCGTAGGTAAGCATTATCGCTTCTTCTGTACCGGATTTTATGGCGTCTATCTTCGCTAATATATTATTGAGATAATTTAAAGATTTAATCCTCGGATCAAGGGCCTGAACAAGATTTCTCTTTGTAGTTGCGGTCACTATCTCTAACCCTTTTTGATAATACTCCTTTGGATACAAGGCAATTTTATCCGTTATTATAAAGATAGTTGGTTTACGACATTTCCTGGGATCGAGGCCTAAGTCTCCGACTCCCCTTGTCACCACAAGCCTTATGTAGGCGTTTTTCAATTTGTTGACCTTAAGCGTCTTAATGACGGCTTCGATCATTTCTATTTTTGTCATAGGCATCTTGAGCTCAATCGCATCTGCGGATTTATATAGACGATCGATATGTTCTTTTAATCTAAATACAAGGCCGTCGTATGTCCGTATTCCTTCAAACACACCATCACCATATAATAGGCCGTGATCGAATACGGAGACATAGGCCTCGTTCTTATCCACCAGCCTTCCATCAAGATAGATCTTCATTAGTAATGTTCCTTAAATTAATTCAGATAATTATATATAATAAAGAATATTATGTCAAATGAATATGTGGGGAAATTTTTCGGGGCTTGGAGTTTCCCATGGCCGCCAGGCCGGTGGGCTTCGCCTAATTTTGCTATCAAGGATGTTTATGGTTTATTTGATTAATTTGTATATCCTTAACCCTTGTCGAACTACGCTTTAATGTGCCTTGGGTGGTAGTTAGCCGTTAGCAAAATTTTACGGCTCAACCCACGCGGCCTGTCGGCCATTCAATCAAACGCTACGTCACCCGAAAAATCTCTCTTGTAGATGGGGTAAAACCTAATGGGGTTTTAGGTAATGTACTGGCTAGATGATCTTGCCGTCTTTTATATGGATTACTTCCTCTGCTCTTTTGGAGATGTGTTCATCGTGGGTAACGATTACCAATGTCGCGCTAGTTTTTGATCTCACGCTAAACAGAAGCTCATAAATCGATTCGCTTGTCTTAGAATCTAAATTGCCGGTTGGCTCATCACACAGTAGAATTTCCGGCTCATTCATAAGCGCCCTAGCTATCGCTACTCTCTGTGATTCACCGCCAGAAAGTTCACCAGGCTTGTGGCTTATCCTCTCTTTTAGTCCAACCAATTTCAAAACATCTTCTGCTCTATCCCTCAGCCTGTGACCTGTTATCAATGACGGCAACATCACGTTCTCTAAAGCGGTAAACTCTGGCATAAGATGATAGAATTGAAAAACAAAACCGACACGCCTATTTCTTATTCGGGCAAGTTCTCTGTCGGGTAAATTATATATTTCGATATCATCCAGTATAACTTTTCCTGAACTTGGCTTATCTATACCTCCCAAAAGATGTAAGAGCGTTGATTTGCCTGCGCCGGACGGGCCTATGATGCCTACAGACTGTCCTTTTTTAATTTGCAGATTCACGCCATTCACTGCCCTTACTTCTTTCTGGCCATTCTTGTAAAATTTGTGAAGATTTTTTGCTTCGAGTAATATCTTTGTCATTTGTCATTGCTATTCATATCGCAGGGCCTCTGCCGGGTTAAGGGTCGAAGCTTTATATGCAGGGTATATAGCCGCGAGCAAGCTTATGACTAGACTCGAGATAGTAATTGCCAAAATATCATGAACTTCTAATTTTACAGGAAGTTTATCTATATAATAAATCTCTTTGGGTAATGTTATGAATTTATATGTCTTTAACAGATGGCACATGCCCATGCCTAAAGCAGCGCCTAACAGCGTTCCCAAAGTCCCAATCGATAGACCTTGCATTGCAAAAATAGCCATTATGTTCAGGTTAGATGCCCCGATCGCTTTCAGGATCCCGATATCCTTGGTTTTCTCTAATACCGTCATTATCAAAGTACTTGCGATATTGAAGCAGGCAACCATTACTATCAAGATCAATATTATAAACATGACGGTCTTTTCTAATTTTAATGCCTCCAAGAGGTTTTTATTTGAATCGAGCCAGGACCTCACCATATATGGAAACCCTAGTTTCGCCTGCAGTTGGCTTTTAACTTTCGACACATTAAAGAGATCATCTATCCTGACTGCCACACCGCTTGCCAATCCCTTCGCGCCGAATAGCATTTGCGCGTTAATGATATCGATGTACGCCAAATTCATATCGTATTCGTACATTCCAGAAGTGAATATGCCGGAAACTTTAAATTTTTTTCCTGCTGCATATGCAGATGAAATCAAAGATAGTTTGTCTTGGGGCCTTATATTCACGGGCGTGACAAGCCAGATTGCATCGCCAAGTTTCACATTCAATTTATTCGCAAGCTCACTACCTATCGCTATGCCATCATCGTTCAAATCTAAAGAGCCTAACTTGATATATTGAGCTATTTTTTTCACCCGCACTTCGTTCTTGGGCACAATTCCTTTTACTACAATGCCCGTAACGCCATCGCCATACCGCATAAGCGCTTGTCCATTAAGAAAGAAGGATATGGCCTCGACATGCTGGGCCTTTAAAATCAAATTGGCAAATTCGACTGACGGCCTAATTCCATAATCTGAAATCACCTCGATATGGGAATAAGTGCCGATGATCTTTTCCTTCAAATCGTCATCGAATCCGCTCATAACAGATATAACTATTATGAGAGCCGATACACCTACCGCTACCCCTAATATGGAAA
>JAHFGO010000061.1 GCA_023247385.1 Candidatus Omnitrophota bacterium
ACCAGATCCACTTGGCAGGGGTGAAGATGCATCTCAGGTATGGTGCCACATGGTTTACAATATTCGAAATTTTGGCCCCGTTCCCGCATATAATGTCCATATTGAAAAACGTGGGCTTAGAATTTGGTCAAAAAATAGGGGCGAATTTAACGAGGATGATATTCCAGGACTTAGAGAATTTAATATAGGGTGGCTTGCGCCTAATGATGAAACACAATTTCCGCGGATTATGACATATACAGACAGCAAGGCTAATATGGAGGCTTATAATAAACGCGAAATGCCATTGCTGATAGAATATAAAATCAATTATGACGGCCCTAAGGGTTTATTCTGGCGAAGGCACTATTGGTATAAGTGTAGTGCTCAATATGAAGGAGGATCTGTCCAAATCATTAATACCAAGGGAAATTAAACCAAAATTCCTTTTACAAAAATTCTATAATTGATGAAAAATTACGACCTTACAAAAGAAGACTTGGCTAAAATACCAATGGACAGCAGCTTGAAAGCCTTTTACAGCGGCTGTAAGATATGTACCGATTTTTCCCAAAAAGTAATGATTCCAGCATTGGCAGGTGTTTTAAAACCTTCGCAGAAAGAAGAAATTTTAATAGGTATATATAGAAGTATCCATTGTTGGATGAAAGCAATCTCCTTATTAAATCATCCGGTCTATTTTCAAACAGTCGCAACAGCAGCTCGGTCTATCTTTGAATTAGTATTAGACATTAAACTAATTGTGGATGATCAAATAGAAAATGGTCTTAAAAAATTCAAAGAATTTCCTAAGATAGAAAAATACAGGATTATTAATGAATTTGCAAAATTCCAGCGAGATAATCCAGATATTAGATGCAATGTAAGCTCAAAAAGAATGGAAATAGTAGCCGATAAGAATAAAGAAAAAGAAATAGATATCTTAGCAAAATTGTGGGGTAAGCAAAGAAAAGACATTCGGCATTGGTCAGATTTAGGTGTTAGAAAAAGAGCTGAAAAAGCCGGTAAGGAATACGAAAGATTTTATTACGAATTATTTGCTTTATTAAGCCTGTATGTGCATTCTGGTCTGGCAGGTACAATAAATATGAGCGATGAAGGGTTGAAGGCGGTTTATGGTAATTCTACGAGAATAATACACGATATGTTTTTGACCGCTGTTTCAATAATTGCAAAAGAATTCGGATTTGATAAAGCTATGCCAAAGTTTGATGAATGGATTAAGAAATTAGATTTGGTCCCGGGCGAAGTTATTCTTAAAGAAAAAGAAAAATATATAAAAGACTGAAAAATACAAATGATTTCATTCGTCCATTGGCAAGATGTTCTTTCTTTGGCCAAAAGGCGATTTTGGGCGCGGGCAAAATCGCCTTTTGGCCTTGAGTCTTTCGGGATGGGGGCTCGGCAGCCCGCCGTCCACGAGATCATTTTGGCTTATAACAGGCGGGTGCGGACGAGCCTGCAGCAGAGTGCCTATTTACGTTTAGCAGAGTGTAGGGCGAGGACGCGAAAGCGGCTGCTGTGATTTTGCATGCAGGCAGGCGCGATGCCGAGCTGAGAACAGATTCCTTTTAGGCGGTTATTTTAGAGGGGACCCTCTAAAATATGTTCGAATATTGTCGGACAGCCGCCGCCAGTTTAAATTTTTCGAGGCCATTCTAATGGACTTACTTTTTTAAGATAATGATAGACAAACAAACGGAGAATATGGTATCATAATACATGATTGATAAGACAAGAATAGCGTTTTTGCCGCATAGCGAGTGTTTTATTGACTATGCGGTTTTTTATTTGTAGGTATAAATAGCAGGACGCAAAGAAAGGATTGCAAACATGCATAAAGGTAAGATAAAAAAGTTGGTGCGCGATAGAGGATTCGGATTCATTTCTGATACGGATGGTCGCGAAGTATTTTTTCATCAATCCGCGCTTATCGAAACAGCCTTTAACGCGTTGAGCGAAGATCAACAGGTCGAGTTCGAGGTGGAGAAGTCTGATAAAGGTCCGCGCGCTATAGGCGTGCGCGTAGTTCAACAGTGATATAATGTCCAAAAAGATAAAACCGAATAAAAAACGCAGGGTATGTCGATTTACAGGTTGCAGGCAGGTACTAAGCATATATAATCCGGAGACGTACTGTCACGCCCACCAGCAGGCCGTAATGACACAGCTTATCATAAAAAAGATTATTTGATGGATAAGCTCCCATAAAAAAGTAAGTGGTATAAATCAATTACTTGGTCGTGATTGGTTGGAAATATAACCAGTTGCGGCTTTTTTATTTGTTTAGCATATTCTGAAAACCTATGGTATTATTTCTTTTAGTTAAGATATGACGACATATAAAAAGATACTTTTTAGTGTTATTATTGTGATCTCATTTTTTGGATTCGCAGAACTGGTAAGTAGGATCTTCGTCTTTCCCAGCTCGTATGACTATATTGAACGCCGCATAATAGAGCACAAACTTACCCAGCGAAAAAAAAATCAAGAATTTCGTATATTTCTCTACGGCGAATCAACGATGCACGGCGGCGCATTATATCCCCGTTCCGTGATAGGGAAATGGCTGAGAATGTACCTGTCGGATCTATTGCCGGAAAACATTATGCGCAACATTACCATCGTTAACTTTGGCAGGATGGGAGCAGACAGTAATTTTATAGCCAACTCTTTCGCAGAAACCATAGTCTACAAGCCTGACCTGGCGATATTCTATACCGTACACAATGATTTTTGTCTGGTCGAATACAGGATCGATCGTATTTCAAAAAAAACATTATTGCATAAATTCGAAGACTTCTCCCGGGCCCTTCCTAAAAAGTCTTCTTTCCTAAGCATATTTAACAGGCTCATAATCCAGGCGAAGATCAAACGTAGTAAAATAAAAGATGCGCGATTAGGGGCAGAAGACCCCTGGTATCGGGAATTGGACACGCCGGAAGCTTTCAGGAAAGAATCCAATCTTCTCCGTCCTGGTTCTCTGCAATTTATGCTGGTTATGGAGAATTTTAAGAATAATGTTGGCAGGATCATTGAAACAGCACAACGTCATGCCGTTTCCATCATCTTTTTTGAAGGGCTGTCCCGCTGGAAGGGTTACGAACCCATTAGGTCGATTCATGGCACGGCGCTAACCAAGGATATGCTGCCGGTCTGGGAGCGATGCTTTTCGGAAGCAGACAATCTCTTCGCTCGGGGAGAATATAAGAAAGCGCTCACTCTCTATTGCAAATGCATCGATATTGATTCGTCATACGCGCGTGCTTACTATAGAGCAGCCGAATGCTACGAGCGCTTGGGGGAGTTTGACAATGCCCGCAGGAATTATACATTGGCCAATGATAATGACTATTTTCCGATTCGCGCTCCGTCGGTTGTCAATCAATTTTATGAAAATATCCGAACTTCGGATATAAAAGGAACTGATGTCATCCAGACCCAAAAATTGTTCGAAGAGAATTCTCCTAACGGCATGGTTGACGAGAACCTCACCATAGATCAGATACATCCGACGCCCGAGGGGCAGGCCCTTATGGCGCTTGAGATCGTGAAGGTCATATATAAAAATAACCTGCTGTTCCCGCAAGAAAAGTTCCGATGGGACAAACTGCGCAGTATCGATGAGATGAAAAAAAGACTGGACCTAAATAACGAAAATATGTTTTATATATATACCGGCACAGCCAGCTATCTCACCAAGAACTACCGCGAAGCGGCAAAGTTTTTAGAAAGAGCCTTAATGATAAAACCAAAATCCGTCTTTGTCAAAAGCTGGCTTGCATGGACATATTGGAAGATGGGGGAATTGGAGAAGGCCGCACTTCTTTACCAAGAGCTGTACTGGGAAAGACCATCTTTGGCGTCCGCGTTTTTTAAAAGGCATCCCGATATAAAAGAAGTGCTGAGGAGCGAGCGTTGAGGCAGTTAACATATTTCACAATAGCCAAAATATACAAAATAGCGCCCTTTTAGCAATTGCCTTATGAGCAAGCATTTTGTATAATATAAGATAGAATCCCTCCTTCTCCCGATAGTATTTTAAAGTTTGTATATATTAAGGTCACCTAGGATTACCTATGTTAATAGATTTTTTTACTAAAAATTTAGACATCGTTTTCTTTATCTATGGATTAGCCTTCTTTGTGATGGGCACCGCTATTTTTATTCAACCGAAGAAAGAAAGCGGATTTAAACTTGCCCAGATTCTGTGGTTGCTGGCGGCATTCGGTTTCGTCCATGGCGTAAATGAGTTTTTGGATATGTGGGCAATAATTAAAGGTAGAAGCTTTGCGTTTAATTTCTTACATTTGTCCATACTCGTAGTTTCTTATTTATTTTTATTTGAATTTGGACGGCGCCTTTTCTGTTCTGTTAAACCCCCCCGTCTTCAATTCTCCATATTATTTGCCTGGTGGTTGGCACCCCTTATTTTGCCGATTGTTCTTATCTCTGTTTTTTTCTCTGCTGGTGCCTGGCAGAACGGTGTTATTATTGCAAGATACCTTTTAGGCTTTCCTGGAGGGTTATTAACCAGCGTTGGTTTTTTCTTGTATTATAAGTATAATAAAGAAAAATTAAGCACACTTAAAGTAAAAAAATATTTTTACGGTTCAACTCTTGCATTCCTTGTTTATGGAATTTTGGGCGGCTTAGTCGTTCCAAAGGGAAACTTCTTTCCTGCTAACTGGCTCAATGCCGAATCTTTCCTTTTAGTTGCGAAAATTCCTGTTCAGATTTTGCGTGCCGTTTGCGCAATAATTGCTGCGTGGGGAGCCTGCGGGATCTTGAGAATATTCGATTGGGAGAAAAAGGAAAGGCTCAAGAAGGAGATATCCGAACACCATCGTACAAGATTAATAAGCGAAGGCTTACGTGCAGTAGTGGAGATTTCCGATGAGCTTATTTCCTGTTCTGATGAGGATATGCTTTTTAAAATATCAATTGGATTCGCAAGGGCTAAACTTGGAATTGAGCGCTGTGCTATTTTCACGGAAGACTATGGTTATATGATTGGCACATACGGCACGGATAGATATGGGCGCACTACTGACGAGCATGCACAACGTTTTCCTAAAGGTGAAACTTGGGACAAACACAGTCGTTTAATAGGGCATCAAGGCGCGCCGTGGTTTATGGTAGATGAGCCGTATCCGGAGTGGGATGGAAAGAGTACCACGCAGACAGGCAAAGGCTGGATAGTAATCACGCCTATACAATCTGCGCGTAGGGCTATAGGAGTTTTTGTCAATGGTGCTGCAATCGGCAGTGCCGGGCTTGACCATGTAAAACAGGATATTCTGGCAGTTTTTTGTTCTCTTTTGGGGAATATCGCGGAACGTAAGCGCACAGAGAGAGAGCGTGAACTTCTTGATAAAAAACTGATAAAGTTGAATAAAAAGCTTGAGAAATTAGCAGTGAGGGATTCTCACACCGGACTTTATAATCATCGTTACCTTATGAATATTATCGAGGCAGAATTCGAACGGGCTATACGACATAACAATCCACTATCTGTGTTTATGATGGATCTGGATTATTTCAAATCTATAAATGATGTTTATGGTCACCAGTTTGGAGATTTGGTGCTGAAACAATTAGCAAGACAATTGAAAAGGGCGGTGCGCCGCTATGATATTGTGATCAGATTCGGAGGAGAAGAATTTATGATTATTTCACCCGGCACGGATAATATGCGTGCCTTAATTCTGGCTAAAAGAATTTTGAAAACTGTTAATGAATATGATTTTGGCAATAAAGAACGCACGGTCAAATTGAAATTGACTATAGCGGTTAGTTCATATCCCGAAGACAAGGCAACTAAGGGCATGGATTTAATTGGGCGCACAGACCAGATCCTGAACAAAGCGAAAGAGGATGGCGGTAACCGGGCCTACTCTTCGCTAGATTTGGAGAAGACCGGCGCGCTCTCTATGCAAGATGAAATTGCGACCAACAAGGTTAAATACCTGAAAGACAAGATAGACAAACTTACCAGACGAGCCGACCAGAGTTTAATTGAGGCGGTCTTTGCTTTTGCCAAAACAACAGAATTGAAGGATCATCCCACAGCTGACCATGTGCAGAGCTCAGCGCATTACGCCACCGAGATTGCCAAGGCGCTCAACTTATCCGGTGAAGATACTGAGAGAATTAGACAGGCCTACATTCTCCATGATTTAGGTAAAGTCGGCATCAGCGAACACATTTTAATTAAAAAATTAAAATTAACCCCAGCAGAATTTGAAGAGATTAGAAAACATCCTCAGATAGGGGTGGATATCATAAGACCTATATACTTTTTGCGTAATATAGTGCCGTTTATACTCTATCATCATGAAAGATGGGATGGCAGAGGTTATCCCAGTGGTTTAAGCGACGAAAGGATCCCGTTGGGCGCACGCATTGTGGCAATTGCGGATGTATATCAGGCCTTGACTTCCGAACGGCCTTATCGCAAGGCATATTCCAAAGAAGAGGCGATGAAAATAATCAGAGAAGCGTCTGGCATGCAGTTTGACCCAAAGATAGTTAAGTTATTTTTAAAAATATTAGAACGTGAAGAAGACAAAGAGATTATGCCTAAGCGGATGGAATAATGAATAGGCTCGGTTCAGACGAAGGCGCATAATGAAGATATTATTGCTCAACCCGCCATTTCGAGATAGAAGATATTCCCGCACTTCCAGAAGCCCTGCCGTAACGAAGTCCGGAACCCTCTATTATCCGTTCTGGCTCGGTTATGCAACAGGCGTTTTAGAAAAAGACGGTTTTGAAGCGAGGCTCATCGACAGCCCTGCCCGGCGTCTTTCAACCGAAAATATCATAAACATAGTTAAGGATTATAAACCCGATCTAGTCGTAGTCGATACCTCAACCCCCAGCATATATAGCGATGTTAGAATAGCTGAATTGATAAAGAAAAGCTATGAGGATATGTTTGTCATTTTGGTTGGAACACACCCATCATCGCTTCCAGAAGAAACCATCCGTCTGAGTGAATCGATAAATGCCATTGCAAGAGGAGAATACGATTATACTATAAGAGACCTCGCTAGAGCTCTTCGTTCAGATCGGGAATTGACGTCGGTTCCAGGAATCAGTTTTAGAGATGGCACTAATATAATTCATAATGAAAAGAGGCCGTTGATAGAAGATCTTGATGAGATTCCATTTGTAAGCTCGGTTTACAAAAGGCACCTCCGTATGAGCGATTATTTCTTCGCAGCAAGTTTCTATCCACTTGTGATGATAATCACTGGCAGGGGTTGTCCTTTCAGGTGTAGTTTCTGTGTTTATCCTCAAGTCTTTCATCCTGGAAAGTATAGATTCCGCTCCGCGGGAAACATCGTAGATGAGTTCGAATATATAAAAAATGAGTTGCCAGAGGTAAAGGAGATAGGCATAGAAGACGATACCTTTACCGTAGATAAAGGGAGGGTTCAGGAGATCTCCTCGAATTTAATAAAAAGTAGGACGAGAATCCCCTGGTATGCAAATGTCCGGGCAGATCTGGATTATGAGACGATGAGCCTTATGAAGAGGGCTGGTTGCAGACTTGTGATAGTGGGTTATGAATCCGGTTCTCAAAGGATATTGGATAATATCCATAAAGGTATTAAACTGGAGGAGATGAAAAGGTTTAATAGAGATGCAAAAAAAGCCAAACTTTTAGTGCATGGATGTTTTATGGCAGGTAATCCCGGCGAGAGCCGTGAAACCCTGAATGAAACCCTGAGTTTTGCGAAACGTTTAAACTGTGACACAGCACAGTTTTTTCCTTTAATGTTATATCCTGGCACCGAGGCTTACGATTGGGCAAGAGAAGGCGGTTACCTAAAATCAGAGAATTTCTCAGATTGGCTGACCAACGACGGATTGCATAATGCGGTTTTAGCCACAGAGGCCTTATCGGCAAAGGACTTGGTAGATTTTTGTGACTACGCACGAAGGCAATTTTATCTAAGGCCGAATTATGTACTTTACAAATCATTAAGATGTTTGGGCAGCCCCAACGAGCTGGTGAGGACATCAAGGGCATTCAGAACATTTTATAAACACCTTTTTTAAAATGGAAAATATATACGACATCGTGATAACAGGCGGCGGTCCGGCTGGTTTATCATACGATGTATATTAACAAGCCAATACGAGGCCATGGCCTTATGATAAAGAAACATTTAGTTTATTTTATTGTAAGCACAACATTTTTTCTATCTGCCCTTTGTTTTGCTGATGCCTTTAAAGAGATACCAGAGTTCACTAAGAATGATAGAATTCTAATTTTAGCCCCTCATCCCGATGACGAAGCGATTGCCACAGCAGGTGTAATACAAAGAGCTTTAAAAGCCGATTCGAAGATTAAAGTTGTCTGTTATACAAATGGCGATAATAACGAGTTGGCCTTTATTGTTTATGAAAAACGTCTTACCCTAAGAAGAAGAGAACTTATCCATATGGGTGAAGTTAGGATGAGAGAAACCGTTGAAGCTATGGGCTATTTGGGGGTAAGCAAGGATGATATTTTATTTTTAGGCTATCCCGATTTTGGAACTATGGAGATTTTAACTAAATATTGGGGTAACGTAAAACCTTTTAGGGCCTTATCTACAAGGTCATCGAAAGTACCATATCCTGAGTGCCTGTCTCCTGGAGCCCCCTATCTTGGAGAAAGCATCCTGAAAGATCTGAAGAGAATAATCGTCGACTTTAAACCGACAAGGATTTTTGTTTCCAGCCCAGTAGACACCAATAGGGATCATCGGTCTTTATATCTATTTCTGCAAATTGCACTATGGGATCTAGAAAAGGTAATTAATAAGCCCCGCGTCTTTTCTTATGTCATCCATGTAGTCGGGTGGCCGAAACCGCGAGGTTATCACCCTGAATTGGGACTAGATCCACCATCGAATTTAATAGGAATGTCATGGAGCAAGTTGTCATTAACACCTGAAGAGATAAAAATAAAATATGATTGTCTCTCCTTTTATAAGAGCCAGATCGAGTATGATAAACCATATCTTTTTACCTTTGCGCGTAAAAATGAGATTTTTGGAGAGCATCCTGTGGTTACACTGCCTGTGGATATCTCCCCTCTGGCATATTCCATTCAGGATAATAACCTATTTATAAAATTGAACCTAAAGAGAAAGATAGATAAAGATTTTGGTATATCTATATTTCTTCTTGGCTATAACAAAAGTAAAGATTTTGCAACCATGCCAAAGATTCATATCACAGTAGGAATCCTTGGCATGCACATTCAGGATAAAAAACAACGTATTTCTGTTAAAGATGCTCAGTTTATATACGAAGGCAATACCATAATTTTAAAATTTCCGTTAACGAGCTTAGGCGATCCAGACTACATCTTGAGCACTGCACGCAGTGTGGATTTGCCTTTTGGCCAGACTGTTTGGAGGATTATAAAGTTAGAATAATATTTTAGCGAAATTAATTTTTATAGCTATATTCAGTTTTTCGATGTATAATTAACAACATGATTAAAAGAAGCGTATATTTATTCGGGCCTCTTGTAATTACGATTTTGGCATTTTTGATCACTCCTTTGCTGAAAGCCAGCTGTGAAGCTTCTGAGTTGACTGAAGAGCTCCAATGCGATCATGACAGCATCTTGAAATACTATGATTTATTTGTAAACAACACGCCTGAAAACAGTATCGTGCATAACACCCACAATACCGTCGCTCCTCTTGAATTTATCATTTCGT
Organism: Candidatus Omnitrophota bacterium; assembly: GCA_023247385.1. Lineage (GTDB taxonomy): Bacteria > Omnitrophota > Gorgyraeia > 2-01-FULL-45-10 > 2-01-FULL-45-10 > JAHFGO01. The sequence goes on from JAHFGO010000061.1 coordinate 9,732, forward strand.
ATTTAGCAAAGTACGAAAAATCCCCGCCCAAATAATCACCCCAGGTTTTCTACAAAAACTAATTTTTCAAATAAGGAGGTGGGTATTATGAAAAAAATAGTGATTGTTTTACTCGCACTTACGGTTATCAGCTCAATATCATTTGCACAGACAACAACCGTAGAAAAGAAATCTGTCGCAGAGGGAACAAAAACAGTTATTGGTAAAGTGGTCTCTGTTACATTGGCAGACCCTGCAAAAGGGGTTGTTTCAGAAGCTATAACTGTCGCTGATGATGCGGGAAAAACCACTACCTTTGCAGTAAAATCAACAGTAAAAATTCTCGATTCTACTTTAAATGCTATAACCTTAAATCAGCTCAAGGCCGGCGATAAAGTTGAGGTGAAACATTCAAAAACAAACGAAGCCAAATCGATAAGCGTAGTAAAGTAAAGATACTTTATCTATTGTAATCAAGAAACGATTAACGATTAATGGACGGTTTGAAAAGTACCATCCCAGAGGATGGGATGAAGTGGGCCGTCCCTTAATCTGCCCATTTCTTACCCCGAGTTTTTCTGTTGAATATTTATTGCTGAATGATAGAATTATAAAAGATGACTCAAGCTCACATCTGGATAATTGACGGTGGGGTGGATGTTTTCTATAAAAGGAGGTGCAGGATGAAGAAAATGGTATGGTTTATTGTGGTTTGTATTAGTTTTATTTTAGTTGCGGTAACTTCTTCTTTTGCAGAAGATAAGAAGGCCGATAAAGAAACAGGAAACGTTGTTTCAAAAGCAGCCCACCAAGCGCAAGAAGAGGGACTCAAAGGTACGGAACTTGCAGGAAGAGTGCATGAACCAATAGAAGAGAGGCAAGAAACAAGAGAACAGGAAAAAGCAGAAAAACATAAAATGCACAAACATGGTAAGAAAATGACTAAGCCGGGTTTCAAGGGGAAGGGCAAGGGGAAAAAATAGAATTAAATTAGAAAAGAAGCTATAAAAAACGGCGGGCATCGATATACCCGCCGTTTTGCCATTTATGATTTGACCTTGTCTATCGTCGTTAGGCATGTTATTATATTTTACGAGATTTTAAGGGGGGATGATGATTACTTTCGAAGATTTTAAAAAGCTGGAACTCAAAGTGGCTAAGATAAAGGAAGTAACAGACCATCCAAATGCAGATAGACTTTATGTAGTTATAGTTGATTTAGGGGACAAGACAAAACAGCTTGTTGCCGGCATAAAGAGCTCTTATAAAAAAGAGGATTTAGTAGGTCGTGAGGTTGTTATAGTCGATAATTTAGAACCAGCAACCTTGAAAGGCGTGGAAAGCCAGGGCATGCTCTTGGCCGCATCAGATGATAATGGCATTGCAATAATAACGCCGGATAGAGAAGTTAAAATAGGCAGCATAGTTAAGTAATAGATTTCATGCGCCTGTAGCTCAGTTGGATAGAGTATCTGGCTACGAACCAGAGGGTCACAGGTTCGAATCCTGTCAGGCGCGCCAAAATTTTGCAAAGCAAAATTTTGATCCCAAGCCACTGTAGTTTGCGGTAAGTGGCGAGGGACTACCTTTAAAAAGAGTCTATGTCAAAACTCGACCGCTTCTACATGTCCGAGGCGCTGAAAGAGGCTCGAAAGGCATTTGAAGCTGATGATGTGCCTGTCGGGGCCGTTATAGTCCATAAAGGTAAAATCATAGCCAGGGCGCATAACCAGATAAAATTATTAAAAGACCCTACAGCGCATGCAGAGATGATAGCCGTTACCCAGGCAGCCTCATGCCTGGCGAATGAGCGATTGCTAAACACGACGGTGTATGCTACAATTGAGCCCTGCTCGATGTGTGCGGGTGCGTTCATCCTTGCGCGCGTGAAAAGGTTATGTTTCGGCGCCTCTGACTCAAAGACAGGGGCTTTTGGATCCATGCTTGATATAAATAAGAAGAGGCTGAATCACAAGATAGAAGTCAAAAAGGGAGTTCTCGCGGAAGAATGCACGAATCTTTTAAAGGAATTTTTTAGAAAGAAACGAATAAAATAGCTGTGGTAGTCCCTCATCCCGAGCGTCCTTTGTTTATCTGTAGACGCGAGGGACTCGGGACGATTTGCCGCTGAAAAGCTATTGCAAATCGGAGAGGTACCCAAGTGGCTTAAGGGGCGGGCTTGCTAAGCCTGTAGTAGGGGGTAACCCCTAGCGAGAGTTCAAATCTCTCCCTCTCCGCCAAATTTGGTCTCCGACCCGCCAGCATGCAATAGACAGCGGGACTAGCGTCCAAATTTGTTTAAGGAGACACCTTTTTAAGAAAAAGGTTTCGCTTCGCGGAACCTCTCTAAGTTTAAAGTGGGGTTTATGCGAGG
>JAHFGO010000121.1 GCA_023247385.1 Candidatus Omnitrophota bacterium
GGTAGGCCAGATATTCGGCGGCATATCGTTTGGAGCGCAACAGCCTCAGATAGAAGCCCTCGGACTTAAATCGCAGGCTGAGCAAGCAGCAGTAGCATTCGGATTAGCGCAGGCCCCCTATGAGTTACGAATATTTAATAAAGAAAATAAGTTAGTAGCTATGGGTTCAATTGATTTATTGGGTGCAGATCAAAAAGCAGGGCACGAGTCGTTCATTCTACGCTATCAAAAGCTAGATGAGGCTGGGAAGGCCCTGCCAGGCCTATTCGTTATAGGCGTCTTCGATGGGAAACGACGTTTGGCAGCAGAATTTGACGCAACGGGCACGTTGGTTTCAAAGCGATCCGGAATTTATGCAGACGACGGCACGTTTATTAATGCGACGGCTGAAAACATCGGTAGACCAATAACTGTAATGGTTGATGGCCGGTCTTGGACTCTGAGCATTGGCAGGATTCAGGGCACTGAAGCTATTTCGATTTTCGCCAAGATAAATGCAAGCACAAAACCGCTCGACATCGTAGTACCAGATAAGACCGTTTCCTTAAATGACTCAGAGATTCAACTTGTGCTTACTCCGCTTGGTGTATGGGCGCTTACCAAAGAAGTGACAGCATTTACGAATGACCGAAAAGGAGGATTTACATTAATCCAGGGGATGCTCTTCTTCTTCCAAGGAGGAGGCGAGGTACGGCTGACAGGCAACATAACGGTTTGGGGCACAGAACGGCTGGATCCTATATTTGCTGTGCAGGAAGGCGGAGCAGCCGGCGGCAGATCGGGCCAGGGACAAAATACCATAACAATTGATAGTGAAGGCGTTCACGATAGCACAGTCTTTCTCAATATGTCAGAACTTGTAGCGCGACCAACTGATGTATTTGTTCTGGAAAGCCGACGCGCTTGGGTAAGTATAGGAGGCCAAAGATTTGAGTTCTTGACTAAAATCGGCAAGGGCATCGTCGTATTTGACAGAGTTACTAACAAATTTGGATATATCGGCGATATATTTAACTCAAGAATCGAGATGACGGTTGAAAGCCTCAGTGCAAAGAACAAACACGTTACAATAGGCGAGGTTGTAACGTATCTTGTCAAGAAAGATACTGGCAAAGATATCAATATTAACATAGCCCTCGGTACGACGGTGTCAGAGCAGCTAAAACTATTTAATTATACTACCCAGATCATAGGCTGGGATGAAATTTTCAAGAAAGAGACCATTAAAACGACAGCAGCGATTACGGACAAAGGTCGAGAGATAACTATCGCAGAGGTTATTAACCAAAAACTCATCGAACATAAAGATTCGAAAGGTAACTCGCTTTTCCTAGGCGAGGTACTTCAGTCCGGGAATATCGCTCATTGGGTTACGGCAGGCGAGGTTGCACAAAAGGTGATGGCAGTGAATGATTATATTGCAGAATTGTCGGGGGAGAAAAAGGAATTACTGAACAAACAAGCTGCCGTTACACAGATTAACATGGGGCTTGAAGTTTTAGAAAAAGGCGCGAAACTTTTAGTACAGGGATACCTCGGCGAAGACGGAAAACACATCACCGTTCTCGTGACAAGGATTGCCCAAAAGGCAGGAGAGTTAGAGACAACGGTCGATCATCTATGGACAGGGAAGGGTTTACTTGGTTATGTTACCGACATCTACGCCGTTGTAGGGACGGAGACAGCCTTTAGCGTGAGATTTAGTGAGGATGATAAGTTGATTGGGTCGAGCATTCAAGATGAGCCAGTTAAATCATTCATCAATGGAAGGGAATGGAAATTTGAACTCGTACAGGATAAAGGCAGCGCATGGTATATACGCGGAACTGTCGATTGTAAGAAAGAATTCGTATTTGACATCCGAGCCACCGATGCCAGAGGCAATGTTGTCGAAGAGAAGATTTCAACGTCTGAACTGAAAGATGCTGAGACCAAGAAAGCCGTTACATCCATCTCGCTGAGGTTACTCTCCACAGGCGCGTGGCAGCTCGAAAAGGATCTCGAGAAGGAAACCTTATGGCTTCCGTTGGTCGCGGCCGCGGATAAGCGATTCCATCCAGATATAGTGGCTGCTGCGATGGCTGACGAAAAAGCCAAGGCGAAGGATGAGGATGGCCGTTTGCGTTTGAGAGAAGCATACGTAATTAATGCCGCCGGCAGTATACTTCAATTTGGCGCGGATAAAGAGGTATTGATAATTAAAGGATCAGTCAAGCTCATCGGATTAGCGAATATACAAGCATACAACATCGTTATAGAGAAAGCAGGGAAAGGCGCAGGCGAAGGCGGCGAACCGAAGGCCATGGAGATCAATGTTGCTGGTAAGGGTATATTATACAACGGAACCATTGGCATCGCCGATAATCAAGTAGTCGCCAGGGAAGGCCAAATATTTGTTCTTGGCAAAGACGCCAGCATAATGATCAATGGACAAGAATATAGTTATCAGCGCGCAAAGAATGAAATAGGTGCGCTGAAGAGATATTTGGCGGAAATCGATGGTTACGTCAACGGCGAAAAACTCGCATTCGGAATATTTGGCGGGGAGGTTAAACTTACAGTATTCGATAATTTCGGAAAGGATTTGTATTCGAAGTACGCAACAATCTCTCCTGGTACAGTTGCGAGGCTGATAGAACTTTTCGAGGATGCGATCAAAGCGTCTGATGAGGGCATTGTTCTGAGCAATGGACGTAAGATCGATAAAGAAGAGCTCGTGGAATATTTAAATTTAATAAAAGAGTACAAAGTTGACATTTCAGATTTGCCGAAGATCGCCGACAAATTTGGCAACGTAGAGAAATTGGAACAACAGCCAATAGGAGAGGGGAATGTTGCATTGGTAAAAGAAAAAGAATGGGACTTCAAAAAAGAATTTGAAAATAGGACTTTCAGCGCCAAGCGAGAATTTGGAGTAGGGGTTGATGATAGACAGACAAGAAATAGATTTTTAACTCTCCTACAAGAGTCTAAGGAAGCCGTTGCAGAGCATTACGAACAATTCAGTGAAAGCGAAAGGGGAGAGTGGCTCCGCAAATATGATGAAGCGATACAACTTGTTGAGTCAGGTAGCGACTTGGCTGCCGCCGCAAGTATAATTAACTGGAAATTACTACGCGCCGAATATCTAGGACGTGACAGGCACGACTATGAGGAGCACACCCTTGATCTTAGAAGTATGTTTGATGGACAGATTGGGATTATAAATTCTCCTAAAGCCAAAGCTATGTTAGCTGAGTTCAATGCGGCAGTAGAACGAGGGGATTACGATACGGCGGGAGCTATATTAGCGAGTAAAGAGTATCTTGCCCAGACACGCGCTTTTAGCTTATTAGCCGGTGGTGCAGAGTGGCAGGAGTGGGCCAAGCATATGTATTATGGAAAGGCGGATGTTAAAGACGACAGACTACCCACTGTAGATGAGCTAGCAAATAAGCTCTTGACAAGCAATACGAAGAACAGCGCTGGCCTAACACTCATGGAAGAAGCCGCGCACGCTGTAAAATCATTGCAGATTCGAATTGAAGGCCACCAGGAAAAATTAGCGATTCCAGGCTATACATTCTGGAGCAATGTTATGGGGGTGCCGCTTGAGGACGCGAGCGGTTTCACATTTGCATTCGGAGTAGCAAAAATACCGCTGGCCGTGGGGGCGGCTACCGTGATTATTTTAGGCACTGGCGGCACAGCTACTCCGTTCATGGTCGCACTGTCCAAGTACATGGTTGGAGCGGCCTATGTTGGATTAGGCTCTATGGTGCTACAGACAGGTGCGTATGGCGGATATGCTCTAATTACCGGAAGAGACAGGTTCACTGGTGGAGAGCCTTCATGGGAAGGCGCCTTTGGTTCGGCACTCGGCGGTATGGGAGAAGGGTTCGCGTTTGCTCTTGTGCTCAATGCCGGTGGCGCGGTGGCGCAAAGATTAGGTGCATTGTCTAAAGCCTGGGCTGAAGCCGGAAATCTCGGATGGCGTGCTTATGCGGCAAGAGGCATTGCGAGCGGATTTGTCGGAAGCGGAATCAATGTTGCCCGCGGCTGGTCGGCAGATGGTAATCAGTATTCGTTGGGAGCTGGGATGAGAGATGCGGCCACAGGTTTCGTATTAGGATTTATAGGAGGAGCTATAGGTAAGGGCATTGATGTAAGATTTGCTAACTTTGCAAATACCTGGGGTAGGACGCTTCTCAGTGTTGGGGGATTTGGGATATTGAGCGCTGCAGGAGGTTTTATCGATCGCAATATGTTCGGAGGCAGAGAATGGCATGAAGGCTTCGGTGCTTGGGGGGGGAATATTCTAATAGATCTTGTGTTTGGCGCGGGCGTTGCCGCTGGGATTAAATACTTGGGCGCGGAAGTTGCGCCACAAACAACGAGATTCAAGAATTTCATAGGCGTGGGCAATAGCACGTTCTGGGCCAGCTGGGGCGGCACTGCAGTAAGGACAGCGCTTGTGACCGGGACGTCTATCGGCGCCCACATAGTTCATTATAGGGAAGATATATGGCAGAAACAGCCTGACGGGACATCTATCTTTAATAATCTCAACTTCTGGTATGCAGTAGCAAATGGCGCAATAGTAGGACTTTTAGCGTCGTATATCTTAAGTCAAAAAGGATTAGGCCATCTTACTGGCGAAGGCCACGGCAGCAT
>JAHFGO010000122.1 GCA_023247385.1 Candidatus Omnitrophota bacterium
ATACTATAGTCAGGGAAGTGCAGAAGGAGTTGGAATTATCAAAGTTATATGAGACGCTTCGGCCGCGCGCTATAGCACTATCCACAGTCCATACCGTACATAGGCTTATAAGTTCGACGCTGAATTTGAACGAGCTGCTTCCCCGTATCGCAAGGTTGTCTCTACAGATAATGAGAGCGAACAGGTGTTCCATAAAGCTGGTTGATTCTAAGAAGAAGTTGCTTCTACCAAAAGTAACAATAGATTTGCGTAAAAAGAAAAAGATAAGACTGAAAAAAATAAAAGTTGGGATGTGGGCACCTGGGAAAGCATTTAAATTCGGCAGGCCTGTTCGTGGTGAGAATTATCTTGCCATGCCGTTAATAGACGAGGATGCCATAGGCGTGATAACGCTATACGATAAAGTGGATAAAAAACCTTTTACCGCTTTCGATGCTGAGATAATGTCTACATTGGCAGAACAGGCTGTCATCGCTATAAGGAATGCGCAATTGTATAAAGAACAGGAGAAACTTACTGTGGGGACCATTAAATCTTTAGCGGCTATTCTCGATCGGCGCATACCGACTACTTATGTTCCACGGGCGTCATTTGCAAAGATAACCATTGCGACAGGGCAAGGATTGCACCTGGATGCGGATACCTTGAAAAGTCTTGAATATGCTGCAATTTTACATGACGCAGGTGAAATCGTTGTTCCGGACGAGGTATTGACCAAGCCCACGAAATTGACCGGTAAAGAGTATGAGATAGTAAAAGAGCATCCTTCCGTAGGCGTTGAGATAATAAAGCATATGAAGGCATTGAAGTCAGTCACGCCAATAATTTTGTATCACCATGAGAATTACGATGGCTCTGGTTACCCCAAGGGGCTAAAAAAAGACCAAATACCTATAGGTGCCAGGATATTGGCGGTCGTTGGCACATTCGAAGCGATGATAACAAAAAGGCCTTATAGGGCTGCAAAGGGCATAGATGAGGCGCTGGAAGAGATCGAGAGGCATTCCGGGACGCAATTTGATCCAAAAGTCGTAGAGGTATTTTTAAATGTTATGCGGAGAAAAGATACAAGATTAATGCTGGAGAGAGAGCTATATGGACATCGATAAATTATTTGAATCAGAAATACACCGTAAGATAATATCTTTCTTTCATGAAAATCAGGCATCTATCGATACGCCGAGCGGCGTGGCGACATGGATAGGCGAGGATAGGTCAAAAGTGCGTTCAGCGCTTGAGGAATTGGTGGTAGCGAAGGTGCTCATTGCTCACCGTGCAACTTCCACTACGGGTTACAGTTACACGCGCGATAATAAAATCATATCCAAGATATCGAAACTCCTGAATAAGTACCACCCTACATAATGCTTTTCAAGAAAGCGCCCTTCGCGTATTATGGGTAATTATCAAAAATTCTATAAAGAATTAAATGACCAGCAAAGACTCGCTGTGGATACCATAGAGGGCCCATTGTTAGTTTTAGCCGGTCCCGGCACAGGGAAGACCCAACTTCTGTCTGTCAGGGCTGGCTCCATACTGAAAAAAGCCGATGCGAGGCCAGAGAATATTCTAATACTTACCTACACAAATTCTGCTGCCAAAACGATGAAGGAACGCTTGTCTAAGGTGATAGGCCTTGAGGGATATGATGTTGAAGTTGGCACATTCCATAGTTTTGCAAATTCCGTTATACAGGGGTCTGAAGAAGCGGCTAATTATGTCGGCGATAAGATACCGATGGACGATGTGGAACGAATGAAAGCGGGTGAATATATCCTGGATCGCGCAAAAGGCGTGGATGAAATCCGGCCTTTCAGGGCGCCTTACACATACCTAAAAGAGATTTTGCAAAGGATAAGCGAACTTAAAAAAGACGGAATAAGACCTTCTGATTTCGAAAATTATCTGAATAATAAAAAGAGCAGTTACAGATCGTACATGGAAGAGAAGCATATCAAGAGACTGCACACACTTGCCATCGTCTATAGGATGTACGAGGAGCTCAAGGAAGGGAAGGACAAGGATGTGTTCGACGAGCGGGGAAGGTATGATTTCGATGATATGATCTTATTCGCGACAGAAGCGCTGAAGAAGGAAAAAACCTTAAAAGAGAAATATCAAAATCAGTATAGATATATTATGGTGGATGAGTTCCAGGACACGAACGGTGCGCAGCTGACACTTATATTCGTCTTGCTCGATTACGAGAATCCAAACCTCATGTGTGTAGGAGATGACGACCAGTCGATATACCGGTTCCAGGGCGCCAGCGTAGGTAACTTCAAGCTCTTATCGAAGCGCTTTCCTAGTTTAAAAACATTATCATTAAAGAATAATTACCGCTCCTCCAGAGAATTGATAGAAGTGTCGAGCAGAATAATAAATCTCATTCCGCCCGAAGAGCGTATGGCCGAGAAGGCATTAGATAGCGTAAGACAGTGGCATGACAGAGAGATAATATTTAAAGAATTTACAACAGAAGAAGAGGAACTGATCTACATCGTAGGCAAGGTAAAAGAGCTTAAAGAGAGAATTGCAAAAGATTTCGGTTTGACCAAAGAGGAGCATGAGCATCCCTATAATAATATTGCAATCCTGGTAAGGAAGAGAAGCGACATCCTGAAGATAATAGATGCCTTCTTGCGGGCAGGCATTCCCTACGCGACAGATGGCAAAGAAGATATAAGTGGCGAAAAACGTGTGAAGCAACTTATGGATGTATTGGATCTTGCGTACATAGACCCGCGAGAGCAGGACCTTAAAGACCTTGCGCTATATAAGGTTCTATCATCAGATTATTTCCAGATACCCCATATAGACTTGCTAAGATTTATAAGCTTTGTAAACAATAAGAGGATGAAAGGCGAAAATGAAAATGTCACTATCCTGGAGGAATTTTTAGATTACTTTGCTTCAAAAAAGGATACTATCAAATTTAAAGAGTGGGAAAAACTCCATCATGCAGCAGGTGTCATAAAAGGTCTATTGGATGATGTAAGAACTAGGCCGGTGCATTCGATCTTGATGGATTTCATAAAAGATGTTGCAGTCTTCAAATATGTATTAAAAGAATATCCCAATAATGGAATTTTGCGGATCCGAGAGCTGAGAAGCCTTGGGTCTTTTATAAACATGATAAAGGAAAGCGATATGGCAAAGCCAGGAATAAGGCTGGATGATTTCATGTCAGAAATACAGACCCGCAAAAATCACGGCATGCCCATAGAGGGCAGCCTGGTTACGCTTACGCAAGAGGGGGTGAGAATCTATACTGCGCATGGCTCTAAGGGGCAGGAATTTCACTCTGTGATAATACCTTTCTGCCTGCAGAACAAGAATTGGCCTGCCAGGCTGATTCCGGAAAAGATACAGTTGCCTTTTGACCTTTTCAAGACCAAGGAAAAGATCAAAGAAAAAGAGCTATTGAGGCAGCTCGCCCTGCAGGATGAAACGAGATTATTTTATGTTGCCATGACTCGTGCAAAATCTAATCTGATATTTACCGCAAGCCCAACAGAAGATTCTATCTCCAGCTTCTATATAAATGGGCTGGACATTCATAAGGATAGGCCAGAATATGTCAATGAAGAGGAGCTGGTAGAAAAGTCTTTAGACCTGACAGACATGAAAGACCCGTTCGTCGGTACTGAAGAGATCTTGAGAGATATGGTTGGCAACCTCTCACTTAATCCAACGAGGTTAAATAACTATATCACTTGCAGAAGGAAGTTTTTATATAATGATATTCTAAGGCTGCCGGGCCGTAAAAAGAAAAGCTTGGTGTTTGGAAACTGTGTTCACAAGGCCTTAGAAGAAACGTATGAAGCCTTTAGCAGGACGAAGCAGTTTCCTTCGTTTCAATTCTTCGAAACCGCCTTCGGCCGCGCGCTCAGGTTTCAAGGCGTAGATAAGTCGATCGAGCGCGATTGTCTAAACAAGCTGAATACCGTGAGGGACTGGTTCGAGCTTGCCTCAAGAAAACCCATTATGCCTATAAGCTTAGAAAAGAAGTTGATAATAACTGTTGAAGATAACATTATATTTACAGGAAAATATGACAAGGTTGAGTGGGAGGACGAGAAGAATGGCTTGGTCAAAATATTGGATTACAAGACGGGAAAGCCCGACGAACATATAAAACAGATCGATGAGTCTAGCGATCTGGAGAGTGCCACTTGCGATGGATACTTAAGACAGCTTGTATGTTATAAATTATTATTTGAAAGAGATAAGAGGGAATCGAATGGTAAAAAGGTCGGTCATGGCGAGCTTGTCTTTATAGAGCCAGTTTCGGTCGACCTGAGACGAAAGGGATTTAAAAAAGGTGAATACGTAACGAAATCTATATGGATCCCGGATGCGATGGTGAAAAAAATAGAAGAAGTGATAAAGGGTGCATGGCACAATATAAAAGATTTGAGATTCGAGAAGTTGAAAGAACGAGATAAAGAAACTTGCGGAAGATGCGATTTCGATAGCATCTGTTGGGAGTAAGGTCATGAGATACCTTAAAAATAAATACGCGATATTTTTCTTAATTATAATTCTTACATTGATTGTATTGATGCTTTATCTTTCTTCGAATCGAATCGCAGTATACTTTTTCTCGAAGATATATAA
>JAHFGO010000123.1 GCA_023247385.1 Candidatus Omnitrophota bacterium
TAGCCAGGGACTGATGAGCGGTTAAACCGATATGTCTTGTCAAGATGCCAAGCCCAACCGATATGCCAATGAGAATTATAAATTTTTTAAGCACTGCGCTATCTCCTGATTATTATAATATCACGCCTGCTTCCTTAGCTAGACCCATCACGACATCATAACGCGTGATGACGCCAATGGGTTTTTTGCCCTTCATCACAACAATTCTTCGTTCGCTTTTTGTCAGCATGATCTTGGAAGCCTCTGTCAGAGATGCATCCGCATCAATTGTTGGCACGTCTTTCCTCATCAAGTCTTTCACCATAAATTTATCGAGGCTTGCTATCTTCTTCAACTCTGCCTTTGAGTCCGCAGTATAGATAAAACTGCCGACGTCCTTAATGTATACGGGCAGTATTGACTTTAAGATTTCTCTTTCGGTGAAGACGCCTACCAGATTCCCCTCTTTGTCTATTACGGGAAGGCCGCTCATGTTGCTTTCGAGCAACATCTTGAATGCGTCCTTTGCGTTCTTGTCCGGCGGAACCGATATTATCTCTTTCGACATAAAATCTTTTACCTCAAGTGTCATAAAAATGCCCCTCTCTTCTATAAAAATTCAGTTATAGCAAACGCAATGGTCAACGCTATCGTTATCACAATGGCTGCACAAGATACTATATTAAAAAACTTAGAGTTTCTATATTGGCCCATGAGGTGTTTATCATTTATTAAAAGAAGCATAAATATTAAAACGAACGGCAGAAATACGGAGTTCGCTGCCTGCGATAATAACATCACCATGACAAGATTTATCTTCGGATACATGATTACGCCTGCACCTATAACTATTAGGGCAGTAAACAAAAAATAGAACTGCGGCGCCTCTTTAAGCCTCCTATCAACGCCGGTCTCCCAGCCTAACCCCTCGCACACAGAATACGCTGTCGCAAGCGGCAGGATCATTGCAGAAAATAAAGATGCATTAAACAACCCAAACGCAAACAGCATGGAACAATAATTGCCGGCAAGCGGTTTTAACGCCAGTGCGGCATCCTGCGCCGTCTCGATCCTTATGCCGTTTTTAAACAGCGTTGCCGCGCAGGATATTATTATAAATACGGCGACAATGCTCACAACTATTCCGCCGATTATCACATCGAGTCTGGCATATTTATAATCTTTTACGTTTATGCCTTTTTCAACAACAGCCGATTGTTGGTAAAACTGCATCCATGGTGCAATAGTAGTTCCTACGAGCCCCATCATCATCAGGATAAAACTTTTATTGAATCTGAATGTAGGATAAACAGCCTCTTTGAGTACACCGCTCCACTTGGGATGGGCAAGAAATCCAGTTATAATATATGAAAAGTAAAATAGGCATGCTGCCAAGAATATCTTTTCAACTGACTTATAAGTTCCTTTCACAACTACCCACCAAACAAAAATAGCGGCTATGGGGAGTGAGACATATCTCGATATACCAAATATCTCGCAGCTGGCGGCAATGCCTGAGAATTCAGATATGGTATTTGTGAAGTTTGAAACCAATAATGCGAGCATTGCGTAGAACGTCACCTTCGCACCAAACTTCTCTCGTATTAGGTCCGCCAGGCCCTTGCCAGTCACAACGCCCATCCTTGAACACATCTCCTGAATAATGATAAGAACCAGCGTCATGGGAATGAATATCCATAGCATCGAATAACCAAAATGGGCGCCGGCAACAGAATAGGTGGCTATTCCACCGGCGTCGTTGTCTACATTGGCTGTGATTATACCGGGCCCCATCACACTTAAGAAGATCAAAAGATTGCGGAATAGGGTAGGATTTCTTACTGATTCGTTTCCATTCATGCGCTACAACCTTTTTGGCTTACTCTTGCGCCAGGCGATCGATATAACCTGACTCAATATATCATCCATCGTTATTACTCCGTGCAGAACTTTATTCTCGTCTATAACGGGAATGGAAGATATCTTGTATTTCTCCATAAAATATGCAACTTCTTTTGCGCTGTTATTGAGATATACATATAATGTTTTAGGAAAAGCTGTTTTCAGCACAGTATCTTTGGGGTCTGCAAAAAGGAGCCTTCTTATCGTGGTTATGCCTTTGAGGTGATTCTTATCATCGGTCAAGTAGATATATGGAACCACTTCAAATTCTTTTGTCTGATTCTTGATATACTCTATTGCTGCCTCTACCGTCATCGTCTCATGTATAGCGACGAACTCTGTCGTCATAAGGCCTCCGGCGGAATCGCTCGAATACCCTAAAAGGGTTGACAGCTTTTTCGCCCTGCTTGATTCAACAAGAGTCAGAATATTTTTTGTCATGTTTCGCGGCAGCTCTTCCAACAAATCAGTGGCTTCATCAGAAGACATATATGTTATTATTTGAGCTGCTTCTTTTTTATCTAATTCTTTCAGCATGGCCTTCTGCTCTTCAAGTTCTAAATTTTCGAAAACTTTCGCCTTCGTCTTCACATCGAGTGCTCTGAAAAGCGCCATCCTTTGGTTATGGTTTAAATCAAATATGATATCACCAAGGTCAGCCGCAGGAATAGCCTGTAGCTGTTTCTCGGATACGGAGAGCTTCATGGTCATGCTCGCTGGATTTACTGAAACCGGGTGAACATATTTCCAGGATATGAGATCTTCCTTTTTTAAATATTTTGAATTCTTGGCTAAAATTTTTATGATGAAATCTACTGTTTTCTCCCAACCCAATCGTCGAAGAAGGCCGCGCAGGCCTATATCAACATGCGCAATCACAAGTTCATGATCTACCTTTAAAAGGTGTATGTCATTCACTCGTCTAACCTTATGATTAAATGTATCCACGACCTGCTGGTCAAGGATATCCCTTTTTAACAGAAATTCATATTCTTTGGTCTGATTTTCAAACTTTATATCATCTTTCTTTACGTTCAAGATTATATCACCATCTACGTTTGATACGCTCGACCACAGTAGGGTTGCATAGACTCTTCGAAATGAGCCTTTATATATGATGAGTTCATTTAACTTTGGATAAATCTCGCCGAGCTTTAAAGAGATGTCCCAGACATTACCTAAAAATATGCCGTCTGAATCCCTGATATCTCTTTTTAGAATTTCAGAGAAATTTATGAACATCGCCGCAGCCTGCACCTTGGCTTCGTTAATATTATTTACCATAATTAAGGCTAGATCCGTTTTCTGAATATGACTACAATCGAAAGGGTTATCAAAAATAGAGCGGTAGAAAGTGTGAGCTTTCTTTGGCTGATTCGTTCTTTCAGCGAGAATCCTGAATTCACAATCTTTACGCTATCAGCATGAATATCCAGCTCTCCTCCATGCATGGGACAAGCGCGATTGAATTTACCTTCCACTTCCAGCATATCGCCTCGATTTTTATAATCGCCTATAAATTTGATAGGAGCCAGCTGAGAGCTTTTGCACCATACGCCTATGGCGTTGTCGCCATCATTCAAATTCACCCAAGAATATTCCACGCGATTCAAGATGGCTGTTACAACCTCGCCTTTATAGGTGATCGATTTGTCGTCGAGTGATTTTGCGTTCTTGATTAAATGTTCACTCGACAGAGTTTCAGCATAAGAAGCTGACAGCTGACAGCTGACAACTGACAACATGAAAATTAAAAATACTAAAGTTTTAAGTTTTACGTTATGGTTTTGACTTTTGAGTTTTGAGTTTTGAACTTTCTTCACTTCTTCCCCTTCAATGTAGCCAAGATCATGCCGCCCAATGCGAATATGGCTATGAACTCCAGCCTCCCCGCCCACATTTGAAAAATATACACGATCTTCAGCACTGCCGGCATTGAAGGAGAGGTTATGCCGCACGACAATCCCACATTTGCGGCTGCTGATACTGATTCAAATGACGCCTCGCTTAAGGGGTATCCGAATAGCATGCCTGCTATGGTGCCGAATAGATAAAGATTTATATATGAAAGCAGGATAATGGCCGATAATCTTACGTGTTTATCTTCTAATACAAAATCTTTTATATGGTGCACTTTTTGGACCAGCACCGCCGTATCCGGTAAAAGCAGCTTCTTAATATCCTGTCTGAAAGCTTTATATATGACACCTATCCTCAAGACTTTTATGGCTCCCGTAGTTGAGCATATGCTTCCCCCTATTGCCATCGCCAATGTTATCCCGAGCATGCCTAATTGGCCCCATTCATTTACGAACTGTTTAGCGTATATAGTAGAATATCCTGTGCCAGTGTGTGCTGAGATGAGCTGATAAAAGACTTTCCTAAAGAAGGAAATAGCACTGCTATACACATCTTTTCCAACGAGGCCCCAAGCTGTTATAGACAAGGTTACAATCATACTTATGAAGAGGGTTATCATCTCGATATTTCTATATAGCTCCTTCCTGTTGCCGGTCCAGACAGCATAGTGGAGTGCAAAGTTGATAGCACCTAGAAGCATTATTGAAGCAGTTATAATCTCAAATGGGAAGTTGTGGTAGAAAAGGATATTCTGCGATTGCGGCGTAAAACCTCCCGTGTCCCAGGCTGCTATGAATATACAGACCGAATCAAATATT
>JAHFGO010000062.1 GCA_023247385.1 Candidatus Omnitrophota bacterium
TTCCTACGCTTCCAGACATATCAAGTGGGTTTCGACCTTTTGCCACAACTCGATAGACTACGTTTTCTGCGTCATCGGCAACATTTAAAGTTGCGTCTATTTTACCATAAAGCGACTCAAAAGTGGCAGGACTTTTAACGGGTATCTTAAGCACATCATCGCCATACTCATATACACGTTCTCCCACCCTAAACATGTTGCGAAAGGCGTTTGTGGATTCAGTTGTAACAGCTCCCGCAACACCACCAGTAATAGAGAGTGCTTTTCCTATAGCACTTAATCCCTGCGCGAACGTTGCGGCACGTCCTAAGTCACCTAACAAACTCAACGTGCCTTTTACTGGATGCCCTGTCTCAAAAAGCGACATTGCCTCTGCGCTACCTTGACCCAGCTTAAGCGTATCCCCTACAAAATCACCTGCGAAGTAAATCAGGAAACCAAGGCCCGTCTTTACAGCACCGCCTTCAAGACTTAGATTAACTCCCCATTCTTTGGTCTTCTCTTGGATTATAGTTCCAAGCTCAGCGGCAGTTTGTATCGACATTCCTGTCGATCCAGTAGCTTCCTGAACATTCTGTTTCGCCGTATCAAAAGATTGAGGATTATCTATAACGTTATGCCCTGTTTCTTGCATCCTGCCTTCGATATCCCGCGCAACAGCGTCGGTAAGGTTCTGCCGTGTCTTAAGCTCTTGGACAACCTCATGTGTGAAGAGATCATAATTCTGCTTCGCTACGGCCCTGTCGTAATCGGATATGTCAAATAGCGGATTATTATATGTATCAAGCGCATAAGCGAGATTCGATGTGGTGCCTGTTCCGAGGAGCCCATCAACAAGACCTGCGTTCATGATCTCGCCATCTTGATATCGTAATTTTACCCCTGCCTCAAGATATTCTATAACACCATTCCTTAGACCTCCGTCCTCGTAGAAACTTATAGGTGTTGCATCAGATACCTTGCTTATCTTTTGAACTGGTTTGCCGGTAGTATCAAGATCGACTGTAGATATAAGATTACCCTTGCCATCAAAGGTAAGCTGTTTTTGGCTTCCATCGGCTAGTTTTTCGATTATTTGACGTTCTTTAAGAGTGGTACTGCCACCTATAGAGACATCGTATATTTCGGTTATGGTTACATCTTTATCGCCTTCACTGGTTTTCTGAATAAAACGCTTCCCGCAAGGCAAATTCGTGACGGCATCAATATCGACATATTCTTTATGGGTATTATCGACATAAATACGCTTAACCGTTCGGCCTGTATCATCGGTGGTAACCACTGCCCGATTGGTTACCATATCTACTATGCCGCCACGCCCCATAATAGATTCGATGGTATCCTGGGCGAATATGGATGTGGCATGCTTAGTAAGAGCATCTATAAGCCCTTGGGCAGGATTAGATGCGTCACTTATGGTTTTGGCAAAGTCCAGTATTCGTGAGATATATATCGCTTGGGCCCACGGATCACCTGTATCATCATAGCCAAGAGTTAAGAACTTATAGGTCGAATTGGTAGCGGCTTCGATGATACCGCGAACTATATCTCCTTTATACTCTAAAGCGCCTTCTATTGCCCCTGAAATAGCTCTAAACGCCAAAGTACTGATGAATGGGTCCAAACCCAGCCTCTGACTAGCATAGTCCATGGCAAGCCCAGTTATACCCCGTGCCATGCCCCCTGTGACAGAATCCCATATTACTTCAGGCTTCCATTGACTTTTAAGCCCAGCACTAATACTTGAGCTTATTCCTATGCCTGCCAATTGACTGATGCGCGGATCGACGCCGAGTAGGTTTCCTATTTCAGTAACGCCGATATAGGTTGCTTCATACAATACTTTCGGTGCTATGCTTTCCATAAGTTGGCTATAGGTAAGAGTCTTGTCACCTATTGTAAGCGCGCCGCCGACTAAGGAACCGGCCATCATCGCAGTAAGATGGGTGATATTCGGATTGAGGTTTGTGGCTTTACCTATTTCTTCAACGCCTGCTATCGTGCCGTATCTAACAGCCTCCACGACAATATTGGTATTGGGCGAGATGGCGCCCATGATCGCTCCTGTTAAAAGAGCGCTTCCTATATTGGCAAGCGATGGATCTAGATTCATGCTCTTAAAGAGATAGTTCGTCCCTATGCTTATACCCTGAGCTATTACGTTATATCCGATACTTGTGGCTATTTTGGCTGAAACTGTGCCGAGAGAAATAATCTGTCCTATTCCGGTCGCGATATTTGAGACAGCCGTAGAAAGAGTGTTGAATATAGGCATGACAGCCGAGAATACGCCTTGAAGCGGTGCGAATATTGCTTGGCCAATAGAACTAAATACTTTGCCGGCTGCGTCAAAAATCCCGGGTAGAACCTGAGCACCTATAGCGGAACCTATGGCATTTACAACCGACCAAACCACATCCATTAATGTGCCTGTACGCACAACGAAAGAGATAGTTTGGATTACTATATTAAGACCTAACAGCACGGCTCCTATAGGAGCAAGGGGTGTAAATAGAAGAATTGCGCCTATGGGTGCTAATATTTTCGAGAAGAAATTAACGATGCCTTTCCAAAAATCACTCCACCAGCCGCTTCCTCTTATATTCTTCTCCTGAGTTACATTGAGTTGCTTTGCAGGATCGGCAGGTAGTTCCTTAGCTAAAGAATATCCCTTCCAGGTCCCCATGAACTCAGCCCTTGAAAGAGTCATCTTTTGGCCATTCTGTCCTACGGTGGGATCTATATAGGTAATGGTTCCTTCTGTATCATTAATGCTTGTTACCAAGACATAGTGCTTACCATCTATGTGGACTATTACATTACTTCTTGAAACCTGATCTTTTAATTCATTATAAGTAATCTTCTCTGAATATAAGGTAAGACCATTGGCTTCGGCAGCTTTTCTCATAGCATACATCGATATCAGAAGATCGTCTTTGGTGTCTTTTGTTATTACGCCTGTTAATATGTCGATCTTTATGGCGTCCTTACCTATATCTTCGAAGGATTTGTTTATACCGGCGCTACCTAACATCGAGATAATGGTTTCAAACGCGCTATCTCCGAAGTGCAGAGACTGGCCTGTTAGCCAAGGAAAAATGGCGTCAACATCGGTCTGGGTAAGGTTATTTTGAATGATA
Organism: Candidatus Omnitrophota bacterium; assembly: GCA_023247385.1. GTDB lineage: Bacteria > Omnitrophota > Gorgyraeia > 2-01-FULL-45-10 > 2-01-FULL-45-10 > JAHFGO01. The sequence goes on from JAHFGO010000062.1 coordinate 3,141, forward strand.
TTTGAGACTTCTTCAGGTGTAAAACCTAATGATGAAAGCGTGTTTCTTTTCTCAGTTTCTGAGGCAGAGAAATATTGAGTAAAGAAGCTGGTGAGGCTACTAATTATATTTTGTTTACGCGCTACCCTATCGGAATATTCGGATAGATTCTCTAAATATTGGATTAGCTCAGTAGCGGTAATTGGCCTAAGTTCGGTCTTCGCGATATTCGTCCAATATAAGAGGTCATCGTCTCCTGGGTCCCTGCCCAAGACTTTCCTATAATACTGATAGATTAAGGGTGATGATTCCTTCTGGACAATATCGGCGAGGATCTTATTATAATCTTTATTGATAAGGTTCTGCATTGCGGTACTAGCGTCGGCTTCTATACGAAGACGCGCGGCTGCTAATTGTTCATCAAGGTCTGTGTATGCATCTTGAGTCTGCTGCTGAAGCTTTGTTTCGTAATCATCGATTCCCCTGAATGCCTTGTCAAATTCCGATAGATCATATATGTTGGGATCATACTTAGCCTTTTCTTGCGTTAAACGCACTCTTTCGTCACCTATCTGTCTTTGAATATCGGTTGATTTTGTAGCAATATCGGCTCGCGCATCTGTTTCTGCTTGCGCAAGCTTTGCGAGTGCGGCATCTTTCTGGGTAACTATTTCCGTGAGAGCCTTCTGATAATTCTCTTCGAGCTTTTGTCTTGCGTCGACAAACTCGACTTTCTGGATATTGTGGTCGGCATCATACGTATACTGAACCTGCAGAACGCCGGTCTTATCCACGACTTTAGTCGCAAAACCCTGGTCAAAATATGTTATAGATTGATCGGCTGATACCATCTCCACGGGGATGTCGTTACCCTGGTCGTAGATGGTTATTACTTTCTGGGCATCGCCAAGCTTGGAACTTGGAAGACTATTCTTTAGCGTATCCGTATATGTGGAATCGAATTTAAGAGGCGCTAAGTTTATAGTCTCATGCGGATTCGCTGGATCATAGGTGGTTCTATTACCTAAGATATCTTCTTCCCAGATGACAACACCTTCTTTATTATAGGCTTTCGTTACGTTGTTTTCTTTGACCCTCACATAAGGATCTGTTAGGCTATCGGAAAATTTAGTATACGAAAGCGAAATGGCGCGACTATTGTCCAATGTCACCTTTGGGCTTACGTTTGGATCATTAGTTGTCAGGTTTACACGATATTGCAGATATTTGCCGTTAGGAGATGTAATATTAGAACCCGATGGATCGCTTACTGGATCCGACCATTCACTCCATGTATTGTCAGGAGTATTGGTGTTGCCGGTCCTGGTCTGGATAGTAACGCCTGTTCCTGTAGGTAGTTCCTGGCTCCACGATATCTTATCGAACGTAAGGGCATCGACTTCTACTACATCCGATTCAAACGTTCCCGAAAGCGGATGAGTAGATGACATATTAGGGACTGGGACATCTCCTGTGCTACTCACATAGGAAAGATCAACACCGTCAGCCTTCATCTCATAAAGATAATGAGCCACATCCTCATTACCGCCGCCGGCACCATCATCTACTCTTTTTGCCTTTCCATAAAGCCTGACTTGTATTTGAGTAACGCCAGTCCATCCAGAGCTGTTTTCTACAAGATTGTTATTCTGCGAGTATCCACCGCTCCAATTACCTGCTCCGCTGCCACCTTCATTAACCAATACAGAGGTGCCGCCGGAATGTGTGACGGTTATATAAGCGCCCCAACCGCCTGAATTTTCCGAGGCTCCTGCCCAAGTCTGAGCAAAAGAATATAACTTCCATGACAAACTCGATATATCCTGCGCTGTGGGGAATGTCCATGTCCAGTAAGTATAGTTACCATTATAAAAATAACTGTTCCCGCCCCGCTCCCTATAATAGTAACCACTGTAAGTATCTAAATTCCCGTCATAGGCATTAGAATACGTCGAGGCCCCGCCGTAACCGGAATAATTGAATGCAGTATTGGAAGCCATAACTATATTGCCCAAAGAACCGGAGTTATTCACAGTGTTGGCCTGGATAGTTTGGTTTAACCCTACAACAGCGCCTCCTTGCGCGACTGTTATCGTATAAGCGCCGATGTTAATATCCGATCCGGAGAGCTTTCCTTTTACATCAAGGGTGTCCAACACCTTAATCGTTGCGCCGGTTGCTACTGCAAGAGTCGCTCCTGCGTCGATAACTAAAGAAGTAAAGTTATATGTACCGGCCGCGAGTGTTTCATTTGCCGTTACATGTTTTACCCCATCGACACCCGTGCCGTATTTGAGGCTATCGGATGATAACTCAAGATAGGCAGTATTGCCGTTATTGTAGAAGGAAGCACTGTCAAAATCCCCATTCTGGAATACAGAATTAGTCGTATATGTACTGCCTGACGCTATGCCATAGTCATACTCGATTTTAGAAGTCGCATCTTCTATGGACTTCTGCATCCCATATGGATAATACTTTGTGTGTACGCCTGTATAGGTAATCGCTTCGGATATTACTTTGTCTCTAACTATGTATGTCGTGCCGTCTTTTACATAAGTGAAATCTTTGACCTTATTATTCTCATCGAAGGTAACGCTTGTAATTTCAGCGCCATTGGCCATCTTAATTTTGCTTAAGCTTCCCTGAATATATTCCGAGCGGCTGCCATCCGGATTATTTATGGCCGTAAGCTCGGATACGATTATGTTATCCTTCATGTATATCGTCTTCTGGGTATCGTTCAGTATCAATGTAGGCAGAAGCGATTTTATGTCATCGGTATAGGTATAGTCGAAGGCAAGCTTTGAAGGATCTATCTTATTAGCAGCATCAGGCGGATCATAATTGGTGCGAACGCCGCTTGCGTCTTCTGTCCAAATGAGCAGGCCATTCGTATTATAGGCGTAGGTAACGCCGTCTTTCTTGCGCGTCATAAATGAAATATTTCCAAGCTCCGAGCTATCAACAGGCGCCCTCTTAAATCCAATCGTTAAAGGCGAGCTTGCGCTCAAATTTATAGACGGGGTTGTGTGGCCATCGGGTGAGGTCATAGTGATCTTATACTGGATATACTTGGCCGCGGCAGTCGTCATCTGGGAGCCTGTCGGATTAGTCATAGGGCTAGACCAATCTGTCCAATTGGCATCCGGGGTAGCAGTGTTGCCAGTTCTAGTCCGGACACTTATGGTTGCTCCAGCAGGCAAGTTCTGGTTCCACAACATGTTGTCTAGTGTAAGCGAATTAACCTCTATTACGTTAGATTCGAATGTACCTAAAGACGGATAGACATATGGCTTGGAAACCGGAGCATTACCTGTGCTATTTAAATAAGAGATATCTGCTCCATCGGCCTTCATTTCATAAAGATAATGAGTTATGTCTTCATTCCCGCCACCCGCGCCAGCATCCACTCTTTTCGCCTTTCCATAGAGACTTACTTGTACCTGGGTAACGCCTGTCCAGCTGGTAGAATCTGTTACGAAATTATTATTCTGCGAGTATCCACCGCTCCAGTTGCCGGCTCCACTGCCGCTTTCATTAACCAATACAGAAGTACCGCCAGAGTGCGTTACCGTTATATAGACACCCCATGCTCCGGAGTTTTCCGAAGCGCCTGCCCAGGTCTGAGCATAAGCATATAGCTTCCACGATAAGCTTGATATGTCCTGAGGCGTCGGGAATGTCCAAGTCCAATAGGTATAGTTACCATTGTAGAAATAGCTGTTTCCGCCTCGTTCCCTATAGTAGTAACCACTATATGTATCTAAATTCCCGTCATAGGCGTTAGAAGGTGTTGAAGCCCCGCTATAACCGGAAATATTAAAGGTGGTATCTGGGGCCATGGATAAGTCGCCTATCAAGCCAGAGTTATTTACGGTATTGGCAACGATAGTCTGGTCTAACCCTACAATAGAGCCTCCGCTTTCGACAGTTATCTTATAAGCGCCGATATTGATATTCGAGCCGAGTATTTTCCCTTTTACATCAAGGGTATTCAAGATGTTAATCGTCGCACCATTTGCTATTGTAAGGGTCTTCCCAGCATCTATAATCAGAGATGTGAAATTATAGGTACCGGCTGCCAAGCTTTCGTCGGTGGTAACATGCTTCTCACCGTCCAAGCCGGTACCGAATTGAAGGGTAGCTGGTGAGAGTTGGAGAGTAGCTACATCATTATTAAGGTAGTAGCTGATGTTATTAGCCGTGCCTGATTGAAAGAAGCTTGCGTCTTTGTAAAGCTTGGAATCCGCTATGTAGTATTGATATTCTTCGAGGCTTGCCGCGATCGATTTGATGTAACCATTATCGTAATAAAGGACTGTTCCATCTTTAGATGTTGTCTCAGTAATATTTCCACCCACTACTTTGTAGGTAACATCGTCTTTAATATAGGTAAAATCGACTGGATTATTATTCGCATCGAATGTGATGTTGCTTATGACTGCTCCATCGGCCTTCTTGACGTCTACGATTTTTCCATCTGAATGATATCTTACCTTTACTCCTGACGGGAAATAGACCTCTATATACCCTTCGCTTTTACCGACATAGGTATAGGCATACTCCTTGCCGGTAGAATCTACTATATAGGTAAGCTTCTTATCCTTGTTATACGCCTGGGTATTGCCATCTTCGTCATGGATAAGCGTTAAATTGTTCTCGTAAGTATATGTATAGGTATATAAAACGTCTCCGGACTGGCGTACTTCTGACTTGTTTAAATTGCCGGAAGTAGTGTCGTAATAGTATTGTGTAATAAGTTTTGATCCGGTAAGTTCTTCAAGTTTTACCAGCTTTCCTTCATGGTATGTCCGCTTCTCGTCTTTAGCGTTATCCAATATTATGATATTTCCGTTCGCATCATACGACCAGTCATAGACAGTACCGTCCTGAAGTGTAACATGACGAATTTTGCCATCGGCATAATCTATAGTGTCACCGGATTGGTTTATTACCTGAAGAAGTTCCGCGTCCTGATAAACTGCCACGCTTCCGTCAGGGTATGAGATAAGGGCGCTGTCGAGATCCCCAGTATTTTTAAAGGTCATATTCTTTATGATAGTGCCGTCCGCCTTATGTATCTCTTTTACCTGGCCGTTTTCATAGACAACTTCCGTAGCATCGTCTAAACTTAAACTCTTGATATTGCCATATTTGTCATAAATTCGTCTTATACCGTCACGATTTACGCTTATTTCTTTTATGTTATCAAGGGCGCTTAGATCATAGCTGTAGAGCGTGGTACCGGAAGTAGACGTAATGTTATCGATTAATCCATCGGCATTAGTATCAGTCTGAACACCTCCGCCTATCTCATGGATTTGTTTTATACGTCTTTCGACGTCATAGAGTATGCTTACAGCTTCAAGTTTCTGATTGGCGCTGCGTAATACTATATCCTCTTGTGGAAACATCGAAGAAATGGAAAGCAAAGCATTAAGCGTTTCTAACAACGTATCGGCAGTTACCTTGGCTACATCCTCTTCATTCTTAGCGTTATTGAAGTCTATCAATGCCTGGTCATAGACATTTTGCGCATTCAGATATTCAAGATTGGCCGTGTCATATTCTGCCTGTCTTGTATCTTTTAGGACTTGCGCGGCATTTAAAGCTTGAATGGCGGCTTCGAGAGCTAAATTGGCCTTGTCTTTAAGACTTGTTTTGTTAGCAAGATCTAAGGTAGCAGCATTAAGCAGAGATTGTTTTGCTTCCCTATCCTGCTTAGCGGTATTATAGGCGGATTGTTTCGCACTGACGTCTTGTCGTGCCTGAGTATATTCGGATTGGGCGATTGATTCCGCATTTAGGGCATTGGTTAAATCTGTTTGAGATTGGCTAAGTTGTAACTGAGTAGCGGCGATCTTTGTATTAAGATCTAGTATCTTCGCTTCTATAGCCTGACGGGCAGTTATCTTCTCATTAAGGATAGATTGCTTGGTAGCCAGGGTGTTCTGCGAATCGGTGAGGGCTTGGAGTGCTTGGGATTCTATTAATCTTGCGTTATTCAAATCTGCTTCTGTTACGGTATTCGTCCCATTTACAATCGCATTCTTTAGATTCTGAACGAGCTGATTGCGAGATGTAATCTGAGAGTATTCTGAAGAGGTAGATAATACATCCCGTATTTGCGACATATAATTTATGTAAACGTTCGATATGGTAGCACTCCCTGAATTTAAGGAATAATATGGCCTTACGGTACTCCAGTCGTTCATTCCATATGAATAGAAAACATTTCCAGGCTTGGAGGCCGAGCTCTCCCAGAGGTATATCTTTATATTTCCTGTGGGTGTAACTTGAAATTCGACGGTATAGTTCGTATTGGCTTTGGCTGCCGGCATGTAGTATGGGGTGCTTATATTGGTTCCGTATACTTGATGAATATATATGTTTCCGCCCTGCATAATAACTCCTACCCTTCGGTAAAGGCCTCCTGATGTATATCCATCTAAAGCAGCAATGAAATTGCCTGAAGTAGAAGTAGCCTGAAAGGTAGATCTTAGTATCGGATTATCTTGCTTTTGGAAAGTCTGATTAGAGTAGAAGGTGGCATTATAGTTTAGGCTTGTGCCTCCTGTACCGTTTAAGGTCGCGATGCCGTTATTTATAGTCACAGATGAAGGCTGGGTATTATACCAAAGGCCAGACGTAGAGAGGTCGTATGGTGTATCTATATATTTTCTATAATCTGAGACTGTTATCTTGTCAGGCGAATATGAATATGTTGAGACATTGCCGTTTACATACTCATCTTTTATTAATCTAGAATTTGAATCGTAGGTTGATTTAAAATCAGGACTTTTTACAGTGGCGTAGTCAACAGTAGCGGTCCCTGAATACAATGAAAAATATGGTCTTACAGTGGTCATCGTGGAGCTATCGATAGCATAGGTATAAGAAGGATCCGTTGGTTTAGGAAGAGCACTTTCCCATAGATATACCTTTATATTCTCAGGTGTGACCTCAAACTCAAGTGAATAGTCGGTATTGGCCTTTGCGGTTGATACTAAAGTGGCTATAGTGTATGTACTAGAGCCTGATACAGCTTGAAGGTAAATCTTCCCACTCTGTACTATGATGCTTACTCTTGTATAGCGGCCTAAGGTGGTATAGCCATCCAGACCTGAGATAAAGTTGCCGGAAGTAGCGCTTACCTTGAAATTCGTTTTGAATATGGTCTTATCTCTGCTATAAGATTGATTTGAGTAGAATGTGGCATTATAGTTTGCGCCCGTACCTTTTAGAGTAGCAAGACCGCTACCCATGGTTACGAGAGAATCCGCCGGCTTATACCAGACACCTGAATTATATGAGTCGAATTGATCATTTATAAAACTTTTGTATTGATTCAATTCTATTTGTGTCGGGCTATATGTGTATGATGAGAGTACATAAGGATTGCCACCCGAGAGGGCGTTCTCGGCATCTATCCTTGCCTGGGAACTGCCTCCGCTATTATATAATGCTTCGAGCGCTTCTCTATCCTGCCTAGCCTTGTTATAGGCGGCTTGCTTAGCGTTAACATCAGCCAGAGCCTGGTTATATTCTGCCTGGGCTATGGCCTCTTGATTAAGAGCTTGGGTTAAATCAGCCTGGGCTTGTGTTAATTGGGACTGGTAAGACGCAAGTTCCGTGTTTAAGCTTAGTATCCTCGCTTCTATAGCCTGGCGAGCGGCTATCTTCTCGTTAAGGGTAGACTGTTTGGTGGCGAGGGTAGCCTGTGATGTGATGAGAGTCTCTTCAACTTGTGATTCTATGAGTTTTGCATTATTAAAAGCTGTCTCCGCCAACTTGTATGAGTCTTGAGATGCCAGATATTCATTATATGCGGTATCGTATTCTTGCTGTCTAAGATTCTTTAATGCTTCTTGAGTGTTATAATCCTGGATTGCGGTAGCGAGATTTGCCTCAGCTTCGTTCTTAAGAGCCGTTTTAGTGGCAAGGTCGGCGCTTGCGGCATCTAAAGCTACCTGATATGATTCTGTATATGCTTTTTTATCCTGATATATTTGATATGCCGCATCGTAGTCTGCTTGGGCTTTGGCAATTGCTTCTGATGACATATTAAGTAAAGCATTAAGCGTTTCTAACAACGTATCGGCAGTTACCTTGGCTACATCCTCTTCATTCTTAGCGTTATTGAAGTCTATCAATGCCTGGTCATAGACATTTTGCGCATTCAGATATTCAA
>JAHFGO010000063.1 GCA_023247385.1 Candidatus Omnitrophota bacterium
TTATCGGAGAAATGAGCATTGCTGCGGGGATACCGATGCCTGCGACTTACATAATAGACGATCCGGATCCGAATGCTTTCGCAACGGGCAGGGATCCTAATCATGCGTCTATCGCTGTTACGAGAGGGCTTTTAGATACTTTAAATAGAGATGAACTTCAAGCAGTAGCCTCACATGAGATGAGCCACATAAAGAATTTCGATATCAGGCTTATGCTTATAGTTGCAGTTTTAGTAGGTTCAATAGCGCTTCTATCGGACTGGACTAGCCGCACGCTTTTTTACGGCCGGAGGAGTAGCGATAGAAGTAGCAGAAAGAGCGAAGGCGGCGCTAGCCTGATCATTCTTGTGATCTGGCTCATAGCAGTGATGCTCGCGCCGATATTATCGCAGATTATGGCAATGTTCGTTTCACGTAAACGCGAGTATCTGGCTGATGCCTCGGGCGCAGAGCTGACGCGCAATCCGATAGCTTTAGCGAATGCTTTGGTAAAGATAAGTTCGAGAGCGGAGCCAACGCGCTCCATTAATCAGGGCACAGCTCACCTTTGTATATGTGATCCGAAGGGGAGCTCAATAGGCTTAAGGGAGGGATGGGCGGCAGATCTCTTTGCCACGCATCCGCCGATGAATAAACGCATAGAGGCCCTGAAGCAGATGGCATATGTGAAATAAATTAAAAATGCAAAATAAAAAATTAAAAATTGAATTTAAAATTTTGAAATTCAATTTTGCATTTTTATTTTTAAATTTTAAATTGACGAGGTGTAAAAATGACATTAATTGAGCTATACGATACTACATTGAGGGATGGCGCGCAATCCGAGGGCATCTCATTTTCTGTAAGCGATAAATTGAAGATCTGCGAAAAACTGGACGAGCTTGGCATGCGCTTCATCGAAGGCGGTTGGCCTGGCGTGAATCCCAAAGACATGGAATTTTTTAAAAAGGCGAAATCCTTTCGTTTAAAGAATTCAAAGCTTGTGGCTTTCGGAAGCACGCAGTATACAAAAACGAAAGCAAATAAAGACAAGGTTCTAAAAGGCCTGTTAGCAGCTGATACAAAATATATCACTATCTTTGGCAAGAGCTGGGACCTCCATGTGCGGGATGTCTTGCAGGTAGATTTGAATGAAAATTTAAGGATGATAGAGGAGTCCATCAAATTTTTGAAATCCAAAGGAAAAATAGTATTCTATGATGCAGAGCACTTCTTCGACGGATATATAGGCAACAAGGATTACGCCGTCAAAACTCTTAAGGCCGCCGAGGATGCTGGAGCCGAGAGGCTTATATTGTGCGATACGAATGGCGGCACAATAACTTCGCAGGTATTTGAGATTATAGAAGAAGTAAAAGCCGTCGTAAGACTTCCGCTCGGAATACATGCACATAATGACAGCGATATGGCTGTTGCCAATTCTATCGCTGGTGTGCAGGCAGGATGCATCCATGTCCAGGGCACAATGAATGGGTATGGCGAGAGATGCGGAAATGCAAATCTCGTGTCGATCATTGGTAATTTAAAGCTGAAACTTGGAATAGATTGCGTATCGGATCTCGCCATGCGTGAGCTTACAGAGGTGGCGAGATATATCGCTGAAGTCTGCAATGTGAAATTAGAAGATAATCAGCCTTTTGTAGGCAACAGCGCCTTTGCGCATAAAGCAGGAGTTCATGTGAATGCGATCCTGAAAAATCCTAAGACTTACGAGCATGTGGATCCGCATCTAATAGGAAATCACAGACGACTTCTCATCTCAGAGCTTTCTGGAAAATCTACAATCCTAAAGAAGGCAGAAGACCTTGATTTAGATCTCGCCGAAGACGCCGGAAAGTCTAAAAAAATTCTAAAAGTTCTACAGAACTTGGAGCATAAAGGCTATCACTTCGAATCCGCAGAAGCGTCTTTGGAACTGCTCATAAAACGAGTGATGAAAAAGTTTAAAGACTTCTTTAGCCTCGAGGATTTCAGGGTGATAATCGAGAAGAAGAAGGGTGGCAAAACATTATCTGAGGCCACGATCAAGCTTAAGGTCGGCAGAGAGATCGAACATACGGCATCATTGGGGGACGGGCCTGTGAATGCGCTCGACAGTGCGCTGAGGAAAGCGCTCAAAAAATTCTACCCGAACTTGGCCGAAATGCATCTCACTGATTATAAGGTCAGAGTACTCGATGAGAAGGAAGGCACAGCGGCGAAGGTGCGCGTTCTAATTCAATCGCAGGACAAGGCTGATTCGTGGTGGACGATGGGAGTTTCTGAGAATATAATCGATGCATCATGGCAGGCACTCGTCGATTCAGTCGAATATAAGCTTTTGAAAGATTCGAAAAAGTAGAGGAAAATTTTTTCATCCGAGCGGTCCCCTCTCGGGGTTGTGCTTAAGCGGGAACGGCAGGACCAGAAAAATTTATAGGAGGCATGCATGATCAAAAGCGTGAATCTAGGTGAAGAGATTGTTATAACCACAAAAAATAGAGTTGGAATAATCGCGGATATCGCAACGATGCTGGCCAATGAGGGCGTGAACATAGAGTCAATCTCCGGATACGAAATTGGGAAGACCGGTAAGATAACAATGGTGACGAACGCAAATCTTCGCATAGTGGGTGCGCTGCGTAAAAAAGGCTATAAATCCGTTAAAGAGACCGAAGTAGTTATCGTTGAACTTGAAAATAAGCCCGGTGCATTGAAGGTCGTAACAACAGAGCTCAAAAAGAAGCGTATAGATATTAAATATTTATATGTAACATCATCTTATTACGGCGGGTCTTCAAGGATGGTCATGCAGACAAGCGACAATGAAACCGCGATGGCATCGTTAACAAAGTATGTTGAATAGATGAATGAACTGCCCAAGGCATACAGCCCTCATGAAGTTGAGGATAGGATATATAAATCTTGGGAAGAGAAAGGTTATTTTCATGCCAGCCCGAATCCCGACAAGAAACCATATTCGATTGTAATCCCACCTCCCAATATAACCGGCATACTCCATATGGGCCATGCCCTTAATAATACTATTCAGGACATCCTCATCCGTTTTAAAAGAATGCAAGGTTTTGAGACGGAATGGATGCCGGGCACAGATCATGCCGGCATTGCCACGCAGAATGTCGTTGAAAGATCGCTGGCCAAAGAAGGAATCAAGCGCCAGGATCTCGGCAGAGAAAAATTTATAGAGGAAGTCTGGAAGTGGAAGGAGCAATACGGCTCTACCATAATAAAACAGCTTAAAAAACTCGGCTGCTCCTGCGACTGGGAGCGGACGCGCTTTACTATGGACGAAGGGCTTTCGGAGGCAGTGCTTGAGGTTTTTATTAGATTATATGAAAAGGGTTTAATCTATAAGGGAAATTATATAATCAACTGGTGTCCCCGATGCCAGACAGCATTATCGGATGAAGAGTCGCAGCACAAAGATGTCGAGGGCATGCTTTACTACATAAAATACCAGATTAAGACCCCAGACAAAAGACTAAAAACCATAGAGCATGTAGTTGTGGCGACAACACGGCCAGAGACTATGCTCGGAGATGTTGCGGTCGCTGTAAATCCCAAAGATAAAAGGTATAAAAACCTTAAAGACAAAACATTGATCCTGCCGCTTTTAAATAGAGAATTGAAAGTGATATTCGATCCCATTGTCGATTTAAAGTTCGGCACCGGCGCATTGAAGGTTACGCCGGCTCATGATCCAGTGGACTTTGAATTGGGCTCAAGGCATGACTTGGAAAAAATAAACGTAATGAATCCGGATGCCACGATAAATTCTATTGGCGGCGAATACGAAGGCATGGATAGATTCGAGGCGCGGGAAGCAATATTGGAAGATTTAAAAGAGCGCGGGCTATTCATAAAGAGTGAGCCTCACCGCCATGCGGTTGGACACTGCTACCGATGCCACACGATGATAGAGCCCAGGCTTTCGCCTCAGTGGTTTGTTAAGATGAAGCCTCTCGCAAAGCCAGCTATAGAGGTTGTAAAGAAAGGCAAAATAAAGTTCTATCCGGTACGGTGGACAAAGGTATACCTAGATTGGATGAACAGTATACGAGACTGGTGCATATCGAGGCAAATATGGTGGGGGCACAGAATTCCTGTTTATTACTGTAAAAATTGTTCGGAAACAGGAATTCTGAAGTCAAAAGTCAGAATTCAAAATTCAAAATTTGAAAAAGGAATAATTGTCTCTAAAATAAAACCAGAAAAGTGCCCCATTTGCGGATCTACTGAAATTGAGCAGGACCCCGATGTTCTTGACACGTGGTTCTCATCGTGGCTATGGCCGTTCTCGACGTTCGGCTGGCCCAAGAGTGAGCCGGAGTTAAAATATTTTTATCCGACAGACTCTTTAGTTACGGCGCAGGAGATAATTTTCTTCTGGGTTGCGAGGATGGTTATGGCAGGTATGGAATTTATGGGCGATATCCCATTTAAAAATGTTTACATCCATGGCACTGTGAGGGACATTGCCGGGACAAAGATGTCGAAATCGCTCGGCAATATTATCGACCCGCTTGACATGGTCGAAAAATATGGGACAGATGCCTTGCGTTTCAGTATAATTTCCATAACAGCGCAAGGTCAGGATGTATTCTTGGCGGAAGGAAAATTTGAGCTTGGCAGAAACTTCGCAAACAAGATATGGAATGCGTCAAGATTTATTCTTATGAATCTAAAGCCAGACGAAGTGGATGTTTCTTTGTGCACATTCTTTAAGGCCATGAAGCTGTCTCTTTCGGAAAAATGGATATTATCGCGCTTCTATTCAACGCTCAAGATTGTCACCACATGCCTCGGTGAGTATAGATTCAATGAAGCTGCGAATTCGATATATGAATTCTTCTGGCATGAATTTTGCGATTGGTATATAGAGATAGCGAAGTCCACTATCAATGAAAAGACCTCGCAGGTAATACTATATAAGATATTGGAAAAATCTTTAAGGATGCTGCATCCGTTCATGCCGTTTGTTACAGAAGAAATATGGCAGAAGCTTCCGCACGAAAAAGACCATGTGGGAGATTCTATAATGGTTCAACCATGGCCGCATCTCCAGAAAGAGATGATTTCAAGCCATGCCGAGTCAGAAATGGGTAAATTAATTGAGATTATAATCAGCATAAGAAATATGCGCTCCGTATGGAATGTAGAGCCTATACTCGAGATAAATGCTGTTATAAAAAGTCACAAAAAGGATAAGAAGCTTATTTTCGATAATGCTGATATTATAAAAAGACTTGCCAAGATATCGGATCTTAGTATAGGGATGCTGGCTAAACCGAAGAATGCGGCAGTCAGCATAGTGGGGGCCGTAGAGGTGTACGTGCCGCTCGAGGGCGTGATAGATATCGAAAAAGAAAGAACCAGGTTGGAAAAAGAGGCGGCGGGATTTGAAAATGAAATAAAACGCTTTCGCAAAAGGCTGAAAGACAAAAATTTTACATCCAAAGCTCCTAAGGGAGTCGTTGAAAAGCAGAAAGAGCGAAAAGCGGAACTGCAGCTGCGGATTAAGAAGCTGAAGGCAAACCTAAAGGATATATGGGCATAATTTTTCGGCTTCAAATAAAGGTGTTTACTTTTGGGGTCGCCTTCCGCTCGTCGCAAATTTGCATTAGGCATGCAAATTTGCTGTGGTAAAATTTTGATGGCCGATGAACCTGGAAACAATATATCGATGGACCAGTTTCATCGTCCGTTCTGTATCGCCCTAATGTATCAAAATTTTACAACATTCGCTCCAGGCGAACCCCAAAAGTTCCGCCATACACGAGCCAAAAAATTTTTATGGGTAGTGAAAGCTTCGGTTGTTAAATGGACACGAGGGATGGACCTTGAGCCGTAAATTTTGATAAGGCGTAACTACCACAGAACTACTTTAGAGAATAGTTTTAAAGTTGAGAATAAGATAAAACAGTATAGATACAAAAAATATGAAAATCCTTCATGTCAAAATTAGGCGAAAGGCCCGCCCGAGATGTCCATTTAATGGGGCAACAGGACCTGTAAAAATTTATAGCGAGGAGTTATGCAGCTCGATAAAGAGCGAGTGATGCCGATAATCAAGGCGGCGCTCAAGGAGGATATAGGAAGAGGCGATATCACTACGAACGCCCTAATCGATAAATTTACGAGCTCAAATGCAAGCATCACAACAAAAGATGAGTGCGTCGTTTGCGGGCTCGAGATAGCAGAGTGGCTTATGGCGCAAATAGACTATAGCGTGAGGTTCAAGCCTAACTGCAAAGACGGCCAATTAGTCGGAAGCGGCAAAGAGCTCGCATTCCTTGAGGGGCACACAAATTTTATGCTCAGGGCAGAGCGGACGATATTGAATTTCCTTAGTTTCTTAAGCGGAATTGCTACTCTGACGAAACAATTTGTTGACAAGGCTAATCCTTATAGTGTCAAGATTATGGATACGCGCAAGACGTTTCCGCTGCTCAGATACCTGGAGAAATACGCCGTCTTTACTGGCGGCGGGACGAATCATAGGATGGGGTTATATGATCAGGTTTTGATAAAGGATAATCATATTAAATGTCAAATGTCAAATGTCAAATGTCAAAGCTTAAAAAATCTCGTTGAAATAGCACGAAAACGGAATTTGAAAGGGACTAAAATTGAAATTGAAGTTACAACCATTGAGGAATTTAATGACGCGCTCACAGGCAAGCCGGACATAATTATGCTCGACAATATGGACCCGCGCAATGTTAGGGCTTGCGTTGAGATAAGAAGGCTCTCCAAAATAAAGCCTATCATCGAGGTATCCGGCGGGATAACGCTGGATAATGTAGAAGAATATGCGAAGACGAAAGTCGATATGATATCAGTTGGCTCGCTCACAAATTCAGCCAAAGCAATAGATATGTCCATAGAGATTGTTTGATGGCTAAATTTAAACTTGTAAGCAGTTTCAAACCCGAAGGCGACCAGCCACAGGCCATAGAAAAATTAACCGAGAACCTGCAAAAAGATTCAGATTTCCAAACCCTCCTTGGAGTGACTGGTTCCGGTAAAACATTCACAATGGCGAATGTCATTGCCAATACGGGCAAGCCCACGCTGGTCATTTCGCATAACAAGACACTGGCTGCGCAGCTTTACAGCGAATTTAAAGAATTCTTTCCAGAGAATGCAATCGAGTATTTTGTGAGCTATTATGACTATTATCAGCCGGAGGCCTACATACCCCACACCGATATATATATTGAAAAAGACTCTTCGATAAACGAAGACATAGATCGTTTAAGGCTATCCGCCACCAGTTCTTTGATGTCGCGGGATGATTGTATTATCGTAGCGAGCGTTTCATGTATATACGGGTTGGGTTCGCCTGAAGAATATGGCGAGATGTTAGTCTTTTTGGAAGAAGGCGCGGATGTCTCGCGGGATGATATATTGAAGCGCTTGGCCACAATACACTATGAGCGCAACGACTATGACTTCAAAAGATCTACTTTCCGAGTGAGGGGAGATACTGTAGAGGTTTTTCCTGCATATACGAAGACAGCATACAGGATCGAGCAATTTGGAAACAGGATCGAGCATATTTATGAGATAGATCCACTAGCCGGCGACCGCATAAGAAGCTTGAAAAAGATAGGGATCTACCCGGCAAAGCATTTCGTTACAACCGGCGAGAGAATCGAAATGGCAATTAAATCAATTGAAGAGGAGCTCGCCTCGAGGCTTGAGGAATTGCGCTCTAAAAGCAAACTTCTGGAGGCACAAAGGTTGGAATCGAGGACGCAATACGATATTGAGATGATGAGAGAAATAGGATATTGTAATGGCATTGAGAATTATTCCAGGCATCTGTCAGGAAGGCCTGCCGGATCCCGGCCATGGTGTTTAATAGACTATCTTCCTAAAGGCTTTCTTACTTTTATAGACGAATCGCACGTTACCATACCGCAGATCAGAGGAATGTATAATGGCGACAGGGCCAGAAAAGAGACCTTGGTGGAATATGGCTTCAGGCTCCCTTCAGCTTTAGATAATCGTCCATTAAAATTTGAAGAGTTTGAAAAACTTATTTATCAGGCTATATTTGTGTCGGCAACGCCGGATGATTATGAAATAGAGAAGTCAAAAGAAAGTATTATCGAGCAAATCATAAGGCCGACCGGGCTCGTCGATCCGCCAATGGAGGTAAGGCCCACCAAGAATCAGATAGATGATCTAATAAAAGAGATCAGGGCAAGGGCAGAGAAAAGAGAACGGATCCTCGTCACGACGCTGACCAAACGTCTTGCAGAAGATCTGACAAGATATTTAGAAGAATTTGGTCTCAAAGTGAAATATCTCCATTCCGAGATAGATGCAATCGAGCGCGTTGAAATATTAAGAGACCTGAGACTGAATAAATTTGACTGTCTGGTAGGAATAAACCTATTGAGGGAGGGCCTAGATCTGCCGGAGGTATCGCTTGTTGCGATACTCGACGCTGACAAGGGAGGTTTTTTGAGAAGCCAGACAAGCCTCATACAGGTTGCCGGCAGGGCAGCGAGGCATATAAATGGTCAGGTTATCATGTATGCTGATACCTTGACAAAAGCGATGGAAAAAACTATAGAAGAGTCTAACAGGCGGCGTAAGATTCAAATGGAATTTAACGAATCACATAACGTAACTCCGCGCTCAATCCAGAAGGCCATAAAAGAAGGCATAGAAGCATATAAAAAAGCAAGGGAACTGATTGCAGGCATCGTGGAGGAGACGGACGAAGAATATGATGTCATAACTTTGATAGGCGAACTTCAGCATGACATGGAGATCGCAGCGAGAAATTTGCAGTTTGAGAGGGCAGCTGTTTTGCGCGATCAGATAAGGGAGCTAAAAACCAAATATGTCCGCCATTAATAATTTCGAGGGACATCCGCCAACGATTCAAGGGCGGATGTTAGACGAGAAGATACTGAACATATTAAGAAATAGCAGCGATTCTTATGTCTCTGGAGAAGAGCTGTGCAAACTTGCCGATGTCTCAAGGGCTGCCATTTGGAAGCATGTCGAGAAGCTTCGGGAGGAGGGTTACGATATAGAGGCCTCTCCGCACTTAGGATATAGACTCGTGGACATACCAGATAGCCTCATCCCAAGCGAAATAAAATATGCCCTGAAAACAAAGGTCTTTGGAAAAGAGGTCATATCATATAAGAAGGTGGACTCAACGAATACAATAGCATATGAATTGGCCGAGAAAGGGATTGGGGAAGGGGCTTCGATATTTGCAGAGGAGCAAGCAAGGGGGAGAGGACGGCATGGTAGACACTGGTATTCGCCTGCGAAGGGCGGGATATATCTATCCTGCATATTGCGGCCTAAAATAGCCCCTAACGAAATTTCTAAGATAACGCTCCTTGCCGCAGTTGCAGTGGCAAAATCAATTAGAAATTTAAGCCCGCTTAATGCAATGATAAAATGGCCGAATGACATTTTGGTAAATAACAAGAAAGTATGCGGGATACTGACCGAGATGAAGGCGGAGCAGGACAGAGTTGATTTCATCATTCTCGGCATAGGCCTAAATGTAAATACTCAAGCCAGGCATCTGCCTAAAGGCGCGACTTGTCTGAAAGATGAGTTGTGCCATAGTAAAATCGAAAGAGATATATCGAGAGTGGAGCTTGCGAGAAATATTTTGGAGAATTTGGAAGAATATTACTCTATACTGAAAAAAGAAGGTTTTAAGCCAATAATTGAGGAATGGAAAAGCTTGTCTGCGATGTTGGGATCGAGGATCAGGGTCATTTTACAAAATAGGACTTTCGAGGGCCAGGCTCACAATATAGACGAGAATGGCTCGTTGGTAGTGAGGCTGGACTCAGGCGTATTGGAGAGGGTGTCGTCTGGTGACATCATTATGGTGAGGTAAAAGCGTAAAATGTAAAGCGAAAAATGAAAAGTTAAAACTAAAACTTTAAAACCTTTTGAATTTTAAATTTTAATTTTGCACTTTACGCTTTTAATTTTGCGCTAAAGAGGAGTTCATGAGTTATTTGATTGCGATAGATATAGGCAATACCAATATCACGGTAGGAATATTCGAAAAAGGACATTTAATTCAAAAAACGAAGATGCCTACTAAAGAACATCCTCTATATGAGAGAAGGCTGAAAAGTTTTATTGAAAGATGTGAATTGAATACGAAAAATGTAGAAGAGACCATCATATCCAGCGTCGTGCCGCTTGCCTTACGCCGCCTCCTGCACGCTTTAAAAAAAATAGTGAAGGGCAATGTCTCGATTATTGGTAAAGATATCAAAGTTCCTATAAACAACCGATACAGGATAAAGAAAGAAGTGGGCCAGGATAGGCTTGTAAATGCTTTCGCCGCCAAGGTGATATATGGTTCGCCTTGCGTAATAATCGATTTCGGCACGGCCATGACCTTCGATATTGTTTCTAAGCGAGGTCAATACCTTGGAGGCCTCATACTTCCCGGCATAGAGATATCGCTTGCAAGCCTTTATGAGAAGACAGCGCTCCTGCCGAAGGTGAAATTAAAAGATGCCCCATATATTATAGGTAAGGATACGAAAAACAGTATGCGCGGAGGCATACTATTCGGATTCGGTACCATGTGTGACGGTCTTGTTTCGAGATACAGAAAGATTTTGGGCAAATCCATAAAGGTGATAGCCACAGGCGGCAATGCTAGCCTCATGAAGAAATATGCCAAGTCCATTAAAATAGTAGATAAAGACCTCACCCTAAAAGGCCTCAACCTTATTGCGCCAGGATGAAATTTCTCTAGTTCTGCAGTTCCACTCTCGGGGTTGTGCTTCGCGGGTATGTAAAATTTTTCGATGCAGCAGAAGAATGTGCTGTGTCGAGTGGTTCGCAGGGACGCTCGGCCTGCTCCAGCGGCAGCCCTCGCTCCGTAAAATTTTTTGTACCGCCGATTTTCAATCGGCGGACCAAGCTACAAAAAATTTTAAGGCCCTGCTCACCACATCGCCACATCACATTTCTCTATGGTGAAAAATTTTAACATGGATAGAGATAGTTAAAGGCCAGATAGGTGAGCGAAAAGCTCACCCTATCTGGCTAAAGAGAGTGTTGCTTGCGAAATTTTATGGGTGACGCGACTAAAGCCTTTTGGTGAATAGGCGAGCGGGTTATTTAGCGGCTAATACGTGTGGTTTCAGCCAGCAGCTATATACAAGCTATAAAAGCTCAAGGTGGATGGACACTGGCTCCCGCGAGTATTAGAAACAAAAGGCGAGGGAGCGGCAGGACCCATAAAATTTATTTAAC